>JADLBQ010000030.1 GCA_020847635.1 Bacteroidia bacterium | reverse complement strand
CCACGACTTAGTGCCAACAATTTATCAAACCCGGGATTGTTTTGAATATAAGGTGAATTAATCGCAACCCAAGCTACAACAAAGGGCATCGCCAATACGTCTGGAACAATGCTTGTTTCAAAATCTGAAAGGAGCTTATTTGCACCCCTGAAACCATAATACAGGTTCTCGTCAGGATTATAAAAGATAAATCCCGGACTTACAGTACCGCCCGAAGTGATATCATCCTTTTTAACACCAGCATAATCCCCAAAAGAAGGAAATCCATATTGAGGAGTCATTTTATAAAACGTAAGCAGGCTGTTATCGGCTTCTGCAATGATCTCTCCATGCTGGAGCTTCACATTCTGTATGTCTGTATTGATGGCGCTTCGGATGATAGTTTTAAAGTGACCTGGGTAAAGCTGATCCAATTCCCTTTTATGTTTTAGCACCAGAGGACTCGTAATGTTTACCGTATCGAGGTCATAAAGTAGCAGATCTCCATCACGGAGTATAATACGTTTTAGTTCACTTAATGTATCATCATATTTGTTAACGAAGATTCTTACAGCAAGCTGTGGAAATAAGACTGATAGTTCATTGAATTGAGTAATGAGCGTATCGGCTTCATCAGAGAATGGACTAAGCACTGAAATGACTGGCACCAATTTGGGCTGTAATGCTGCAAACTTCTTAATGTAATCAATACGCGCGGTCAGATTGCTTGTTGTTGACAGAAAGAACTTCCTTACCTCATGTGAGGTGCTTACAGACGGTTCCAGGTATATAGGAAGATCAACAAGTACCTTTTCTGCGGTTATGGAATTGAACAGACCAGTGTAGATCTCGTCCCCGTCCGCTTCGTTGTTTTTGCGATCCTTCGCCTTAATGATCTCCACTATTGGAACCATTGCGTTGCCAAAATCAAATTTGGACAGTACATCCATTTCTTGCTGCCTGGCTCTTACTACGGGAAAATATTTATATGCCATCTGTGTTAATTTTAAAGCTAATCAATTTTTCCAATTCCTCGGGCGAAAACTCTATATCCTCGCTATCTATTTCCTTATATCCACCAACGGTTGCATAAAGATCTATAAAGCGGTTAAATTCATTGCTAAACCATTTGTACTTGGCAAGGATCTTTTCATCCGTGCCATGCTTCTCTATTTTGCTTTTTATCGTGCTGCTGTAAGTTTCCAGATATTGAATTTTCGATCCTTTTTCTTCATAACTGGTGATATAGAAAAAGGGGTTTAGGTAGCCAACTTGTTCATGTTCGGTCAGGTATTTATCGGCTAAAGGTGCAAGGTATTCATTTATCTTGTTAGCAGCTATATACTGATACGCAAGATTTTTGAAATTATCGGAAATCACAATGCGAGGATGCACGGCTACTTTGCTTTCGAGACAATATGCGTTTACCAATGGCATACCTACTGCAACATCCCGACTATCCAAAAACCAGCCCGCATCTACACCACCTCTCAAAAAATAGCCTTCTTTTACAAATTCATTCATCAAAAGACTGATCAGAATCAGTATTTCAATGAACAGATCAGGTTTCTCGGTTTCGTTTTGTATGTAGTCGATCGTTATACAAATGTTATCGCTGAACAGATAGTAGTTACAGTCGGATTTCCGGATCAATTGTATTGCACCCTGAAATATATCGATCAGCTTATTTAGGCGTAACGATTCGTGGTAATTGTTATCTGATGCCTCGTTGTTTTCCAATGCTTCACTTTCAAATTCTTCCAGCATGGCGGAAAAGCCAAGAATATCAAGAAAAACGACAATTTGCTGCGTGTACTTAGGCATAAGTGATCGTATGCAATTTATTCAAAACAATTGAACCAATTAAATTTTCTTGTCTTGGAATTCCACAGTAAAGCTATAAACAAATTTTAGACATCAGGCTTGAAATCATAGTTGACCGTTTTTTTCTTTCTCAATTTTTCTTGTGATAATTCCATAAACAACTTCACAGAATATTTTAAGATCGTCTAACGTTTTCTGAGCTTCTTCATCGGTTTTATCATTTTCTGTATGGCCTGTAAGTTCCCTATATTCTTCGATGGTCACATCGTTTTTGTTAAACGCAATAGGCTTTTGCTTCTCATCTCTTTTTCCTTTCATGTCGGTAGCAATTTAGGATCGAACCCTGTTAGGGGTTGATCTACAGTGAAGTATTAAGGAAATAAAGATAGGAGAAAAAATTGTCGAACAAAAAAATCCGTGTAATCAAGCAATTACACGGATTTTGAATTCTAGTAGAGTTAACTGGCGATGAGTCGAACTTTTTGGAGGACTTGAATCTTACCCTACATTGATTACCAGACAAAAGCCTATACTGCGGTTTTAAGGCCGGGGAGAAAGTCTTAAAGCCCGCCCCGCTGGAAAACTTACCTGCCGTCCACGGTAACCTGAGTTAGTGCATTGGTGGCCCCTACTTTCAAGTATGGGGCATCCCCCTGAACTATCAAAAGAACGGCCTGCGGAATGAAGTCATCACATAATTTGCGACTGAAGTTAATTCCTTCTTCGGAAAGAATTTTTGTCATTCTGGTATCATCTGCCATGTTTAAAATTATGTTTTTAATTTAAAACCGGGCATCCCAACTGTAAAAGTCAGGACACCCGGTATCCCTGTTTGAAGGCCCCCTTATCTTATCAATACAACCTTTTGTGTTTGGGTGTATGAACCAGCGGTGAAGTTAATGAAATAGATTCCTTCAGTCAATCGGGTTGAGTTGAACGAGAATTTATGTACTCCAGATTGCTTTAAAGTATTGTTTTCAATGGTTGCTACCTTTTTTCCTAACAGGTCAGTAATAACAATAGTTACCTTTTCCTCTTTTGCAAGATTGTAAGTTAGTGTTAGCTGGTCTGTAAACGGATTAGGATAAGCGTGGAAACCCGTTACACCGGTTTCCTCTTTCTTATTTGATGGAATCCGGATTGAGTAATGGTCATCAATGGGCGGAGCAAGGTACATCGTATGCCCGTAGATAATGCCCCCAACAGGTTGCTCATCTTCACCCTCAGTGTATTGCTCCAGCGTAAATTCATAATAAAGCTCCATTGAGCCCACCACAGAGGTGTCTTCCCTTGTCCTGAACTCCACGCCAAGCCAACCAACCTGCTCCTCATCAAAATCAATATCAGAAAGTATAGCCGTGCTGCAAGGATAAGAAACCATCAAAGTTGAATCGTCTACTACGCTAAACCCTGAACCATGTCCTGTCCACGCCACCTGCAAGGTTGAATCAAGATGTAGCAGAACATAACCAAAGTTGAAGTAGTCACAATCATTTACCCGGAAAACCAAGCGGTCATTTGAACCACCGCTGCCTGATGTACTTCCTGTACCTCCCCAGTGAATAGGATAACCCGAAGCAAACCCGGAATCCGCAGGAAGGTTATTGGTCACAATGAAGTTTCTG
>JADLBQ010000029.1 GCA_020847635.1 Bacteroidia bacterium | reverse complement strand
CTTGCCTCAACCACAACCAACCCAATCTGAAGCAGATTCGGAATAAAGGACATAACTCCAGTCTGGGTATCAAATCCAAATCCGCTAGCTGTGGAAATCGGATTGGTTGGTGAATAAGGATTAATATAAACAACAGGTGTTGTGGTGTAAGGGCAAAGTGATCCTGAAGTATTGCTAGCAGTTACAAGCTGGTAGTCAATATCATCACCATCAATCTCTGTTGTCCCCTGCGAATAATAATACTGATTATTCAGGCACCATCTCGATATTGGAATATAAGCAAAGGTTGGTGAATTGTTGGTTGGGGCAACAACGCTATTTAGTGTTGATTCTGTATAAAAAGTAATTCCACCGGGATTCTGAACTGTATTAATAGCATTATTCATACAACATAACTGCCACATAAACTTCCAGTCTGTTGCTGCCTGTGGTAATGTAACGGTTCCCTGATAAACATACTCTTCATAACACTGAAATTGTGTTCCCGGAGGTACACAAATAGTTGGAGGAAGTACTTGTCCGGAACCCGGAAGAAGAGCCAAAGTAATGTTCCCGCTCAAGCCGCTCGATACCGAGCTGTAACAGACCGTTTCTGTTGTGCTCATGGTTGCAGTACCGGGAGAACAATCGCGATAAGCCTTTAATGTTATTAGCCAGCGATTTGGAATTCCTGTATATTCATACAGTATTTCTGCAGCAGAAACGTGTGTGGCTCTTACCTCATTAGAAAATAGTATGCTGCCCATTATGGCTGTTAAAAATAAGAGAGCTTTTTTCATAATGTTTAATTGATTAAGTTGAGTTTTATGCATTTGATATGATGTGATTTGATTTTATCGGATGAGTTGAACAGTGGCAGGGATATGGTAAGGCGCTCCATTAACAGGCTGGACAAAGATATCAATCAGGTATTTACCGGCAGGTGCTAGTGATCCGTTTTCTAACCGTCCGTCCCAAAAACCATTCGGTGCATGCCACTGATGAATGATATTCCCGCTTAAATTCATGACGGTTACTGTGAAAGATTCAACAGCTTCGTTCGTTTCGATTCTGAAAATATCATTTATATTATCAGCATTGGGAGTGACAACCTCGTTAAAATGCAATTCAGGTTTGAGCATACTTTCAGCCGGATTCTCCATTTCCTCAGTTGGAGATATAACAGCTTCACCGGTTACATTTTGAAAAGCCCTTTCAGCAACAACGGGTTCCGGTTCTGCAATTTTGGTTTGAACCGGCTCAGCAGCAACAACTTCTTGCAGCGGTTTAGTTATTGTTTCAGTTTCGGTAGTTTGATCCGGAAGCGGATTAATATCATCTCTGGAAGTAAATAATTCATGTGAAATCATCCTATTACTTTCATTCACCTCCTGTTTCACAACAAACGGCTCTTCAATAATTGTTTCCACTTTCATCTTAGAATCAGCCGGACTATGCAAAGCAGGTTGTTCCTGTAAATGGATTTCGGTTTGAATTATATTTTGTGCATGATCAATTGCCGGTGCCGTTTTTTCATTCTGAAACAATAGAAAAGATGTAACAATGACTCCAATGATCATGGCTGTGCCTACAATGACTTTACCGGCAGTTCCGATTTTACCTTTCTGAATAGTTTCTGGTGCATTCTTTATAGGCAATACAATATCCAGCTGATCTTCGATTTCCTTCCAGGTACCCTCAGGAACCTGGTTCTCTGCCTCTCTAAGACCATGATTAAACAAGGTTTCAATTGAAGTGTTTTTCATACTGATAATGCTGGGTTGTATTCTTTAATCAGATGTTGAATCCTGGCTTTTGCCCGTATAAACTGAGTTTTACTGGTACTTTCACTTATCTCAAGCATCTGCCCAATTTCTTTATGCGAGTATCCTTCAATAGCAAAGAGGTTGAATACAGTTCGGAATCCAGCCGGTAACCTGCTGATTATTTCAAGCAGATCTTTAGAATTAAGGATGCTCTCCGGATGAGAAATGTTGTCTGGTATGTTTGTATCATTTAAATCAACCATTTCTGTTACATAGCTGCTTTTACGGATAAACCTTAAGGCTGTCGTGACCATGATTGCTCTGATCCAACTATATAATGAGCCTTTTCCGCTGAATTGATTTAGATTTTGAAACACCTTTATAAACCCTTCTTGTAAAATATCTTTTGCATCTTCCTGATTACCAGCATAGCGAATACAGAGTGTCATCATCTTTCCTGAGAACTTTTCAAACAGTTCCCGCTGAGCTTCCCGGTTATTCTTAAGGCACCTTCTGACCAGTTTTTCATCCGTCATGCTTGTTAGACATTTGATAAGATTCAAGTCAGATGCAAAAAGTTGCATCCCATCAAAATTATTTATAAATACCTAGTCTCACCAGCAAATGTAGGTGTTTATCAACTACATTTGCCGACCTTATTCAAATAGCCTTTCTGTTAACACTCAACAGGTTAGATTAAATTTATCAAATGCAGCACATTAGTAATTTTTGTATTATCGCTCACATTGATCATGGTAAGAGTACGTTAGCTGACAGATTACTAGAATACACCAATACAATTGACAAACGGCAGCTGCAAGGTCAGATTCTGGATAATATGGATCTGGAGCGCGAAAGAGGAATAACAATCAAGAGTCATGCAATTCAACTGAATTACACCCTTGATGGGAAGGATTATGTATTGAATTTAATTGATACCCCCGGCCATGTTGATTTCAGTTATGAAGTTTCAAGATCAATTGCAGCCTGTGAAGGAGCCTTACTGATTGTTGATGCAACCCAGGGCATACAGGCTCAGACCATCAGCAACCTCTATCTGGCATTAGAAAATGATCTGACAATTATTCCGGTTCTGAATAAAATGGATTTAGAAAGTGCAAATCCGGAAACAGTTAAAGACCAGATTGTTGATCTTACCGGCTGTAAGCGGGAAGAGATTCTGGCTGCCAGTGGTAAAACAGGGATGGGTGTTCACGATATTCTAAGAGCTATTGTTGAACGGATTCCGCCTCCGGAAGGTAATCCGGATGGCCCTCTCAAGGCCCTGATTTTCGATTCTGTCTTTAACTCCTTCAGAGGGATAATTGCCTATTTCAGAATTTATGACGGAAGTATCAGAAAGAATGACAAGGTCAAATTTGTAGCAACCCGGAAGGAATATATAGCTGATGAAGTGGGTATTCTCAAGCTCGACAAAGAACCCCGAAACGTAATCTCAGCTGGCGATGTAGGATACATCATTTCAGGTATTAAAGAAGCCAAGGAGGTAAAGGTAGGTGATACAATAACCCATATTGAGAACCCGTGTGATCAAGCAATTGAAGGTTTCGAAGATGTGAAACCAATGGTTTTTGCAGGGATTTATCCGGTTGATACGGATGATTATGAAGAACTCCGGAATGATATGGAAAAGCTTCAACTCAATGATGCTTCCCTTGTTTTCGAACCTGAATCTTCAGCAGCATTAGGTTTTGGGTTCCGGTGCGGATTTCTTGGAATGCTCCACATGGAGATTGTTCAGGAGCGGCTCGAACGTGAATTCGGGATGACCGTTATTACAACTGTACCAAATGTTTCATACAAAGCCTATTTAACAGATGGCAACAGCTATGAAATTCATAACCCAAGTGAGTTCCCTGATCCAGCAAGATTAGACCGAATTGAAGAACCCTATATAAAAGCTCAGGTTATTACCAAAGCCGAATACATTGGCCCGATTATGACCCTCTGCATCAGCAAAAGAGGAAAACTCATCAGCCAGAGCTACCTGACGATCGACCGGGTTGAAATCATTTTTGAAATGCCATTGGCTGAAATTGTTTTTGATTTCTATGATAAGTTAAAATCGGTTTCAAAAGGTTATGCTTCATTTGATTATCAGCCGGTGGGGTATCAGGAAAGTGATCTGGTTAAGCTTGATATCCGGCTGAATGGTGATCCGGTTGATGCCCTCAGTGCATTGATTCACCGCAACAATGCCTATCAGTTTGGCAAGCGAATGTGTGAAAAACTGAAAGAGCTGATTACACGTCAGCAATTTGAAATTATTATTCAGGCTTCAATTGGTTCCAAAATCATTGCTCGTGAAACTGTAAAAGCAATGCGTAAAGATGTTACTGCCAAATGTTATGGAGGTGATATTACCAGAAAACGAAAACTTCTGGAAAAGCAAAAAGAGGGTAAGAAACGAATGAGGCAGGTTGGCAGTGTGGAAATTCCTCAACAGGCGTTTTTAGCTGTCTTGAAATTGTAGCCGGCTACATCATTCAATCAGTCCACGGCCTGTTTTTGCAATCTTATTCTGGTTTCGAAGGTCAAGTACAACTTTGTCAATTACCCCATTGATAAAAAGATTACTTTTAGGTGTGCTGTATTCTTTTGAAAGCTCTATATACTCATCTATGCTTACTTTAACCGGTACAGTTTCGATATATACGATCTCGGTTAATGCCATTTTCATAAGAATAACGTCCATCATGGCGATCCGGTCCATATCCCAGTTTTTCAATCGGTTCGTAATAAGCGATACCCAGTAGGTATCATTATTAATTGTCTCAAACACCATCTTATGAATATACTCACGATCTTCAATAGGATCTCTCAATAAATCCTGAATTACAACTTCATCATTGGTCAGACATGATTTAAACGCTTTAACAACCATTTCACAGCAAAAAGGAAAGGAATCAGCCCAATAGATATTCTTTTCTTCAAGGTGATTGACAAAAAAGTCATTTTTCTGAATAAACTTTTTAAATAACCTGAGAATAAAATCAAGCTGGAGCTTTGCCTCAGGATTATCCGATTTAAGGTATTCATTGTATTCGGCTGAGGTTCTTAATTTATAAAAAATCTGTTTTACAAAATCGAAATCCTCCTGCCAGGAAATCCCACGCTTTTTCATTCGTTCACTCAGTGTTTTTGAACAGGAAAGCTTGCCGATTACTAAATTACTTTGCAGCGAGTTGGGAGATACAGTCCTTTTTTTAGTATGGAAATTTGCCTGCACATCTTTACGATAGAGATACTCCAAATGGGCAAACTCCCTGAAAATATCCAATAGCAATAAGTAAAGATCATAATACCGTTCAATTCCAAAGAGGATATTCTTTTCTGTAACGGCAGCACTTGCTTCATTGCTCTGATAATAAGCATACAATCCCTGCAGGATTCGCTGACGCAAATGATGTCGTGAAAGCATAAAGCTACTTAATGACTATCAGAATAATTAATGCCTGGCAGCTGCTTCCAGCCGCTGTTCTGCTAACATCATAGCTGCCTGATGTGAAGTGATTTTCTCAACCGAAGCTTTTTTCAAAATATTTAATGTCTGATCATAAATCTTTTCGGTATGTTTCAGTGCAGTTGCCCGATCAAATTTTTTAAGTTCAGAATATACGTTGATTAGTCCGCCTGCATTAATCAGAAAATCCGGAGCATATACAATTCCCCTTTCGAGCAGCATCTGTCCGTGAATGACTTCATCAGCAAGCTGATTGTTGGCTGCACCCGAAACAATAGAACAGCGTAGGCGTGGAATGGTATCATTATTCAAAATTGCTCCTAAAGCGCACGGGGCATAAATGTCAACCTCTGCATCAAACACTTTTTCGGGGCTTACAACCGAGATATTAAATTCTTCTGAAACCTGCTTTAACGTCTGCTGATTAATGTCTGATATTGAAACAACAGCACCTTCCTTTGATAAGTAACTTACAAGATTTCTGCCAACATGACCCACTCCTTGAACCAGCACTTTCTTGCTATGCAGGTCATCACTGCCCCAAACATGTTTTGCTGAAGCTTTTAATCCCATAAAAACCCCATAAGCTGTAACCGGAGAGGGATCACCACTTCCGCCCATGTCCTGCGGAAGCCCAGTAACAAACCTGGTTTCCTTAGCAATATTGGCCATGTCTTCAGTTGAAGTTCCCACATCTTCTGCTGTAATGTATTTACCTGCCAGGTAGTTTACATACTGGCCAAACTTTCTGAATAATGCTGGAGACTTGTCTTTCTTTGAATCACCAATGATAACAGCTTTTCCTCCTCCTAAATCAAGCCCGCTGATAGCTGCTTTATAAGTCATCCCCCGTGAAAGCCTAAGCACATCTTCCAATGCATCAGCTTCATTCTTATAAGCCCACATTCTAAGACCGCCTAAAGCAGGGCCAAGTAAGGTATTGTGAACAGCAATAATGGCTTTTAATCCTGTTTCTTTATCGTAACAGTAAACCACAACTTCATGATTCATCTGACTTATTAATCCAAAAACTGCCCCTTTGGTTTCCTGACTTGTTAGTATATTTAATTCACTCATTGTTTTAGTTTTATGGTTGAGGTTGCTCTACCCTCTAAAAGAAAATCAAGCCGTCAAAAGTATACTTTTATATTAAAATCCATGCAGATCATGTTATTTATTGAGACTGAATACCTTGCCGGCTTAGCCAGTTATCCAGTTTATTCTTTGCTTTGCAAGGT
>JADLBQ010000028.1 GCA_020847635.1 Bacteroidia bacterium | reverse complement strand
TATTGCTCACAGCTGTTAAGGTTGTTGACTGTCCCAAACATAGCGCATTTGCCCCTGCCTGAATGGTTACCGGATCACTCGGTGTTACGGTTGCTGTTACTGGCGTCCGGACTCCCTCACAGCCGGTTACTGAAGAGAATGACAAATCATAGAACCAATAGTAAACCACAGCAACCGGACCGGAACCTTGTGTTCCTGATGTAATAGTCGCAAGAGGTGAAACAAACGGATAAGCCATGGTTGTTCCGGTTGTTTGGCTTCCAAGATTGGTAATCCCAGTATACGAAAGCAGTCCGACCTTATAATTTCCTGGAGTAAGAGAGGCCCCAACCGGAACAAAAATCTTCGTTTGCCCGGGAGTACCTCCATCACTGACTGATACTGTAGGACCTGTAAAAAGCAAATTGTTTGACAAATCTCTGATACAGACCGTTATCGTTCCTGTACCGGTCGGATATACAGCAACTGAATCAAACTTACAGTCCACATGGGCTGTAAAAATCAATCCCCACCCCGCAGATGATGTTATAAAATTATAGTTAACTGTATTTGAATACCCGACAGTTGCTTTAACTGTAGTATAGCCCATTGCAGGTGCTGCATAAAAAGTTGTTGTAGAGGTAATAAAGGGTGTTGTAAAGGAGCTTCCTGAATCAAGAGGTAAACCTGAAGTCAAATCTGGATACCAGTTAATAGTCGTACCAGCCGGTGCCGATGCATTAAGTGTAACAGTTCCCGGCCCACATCTGGTTCCGGCAACTGTTCCGGTTAGCTGCGGATCATTTACCACTATTTCGGTCTCGGTGGAAAGTGTAGACTGACTGCTGAAAGTACAGGTCACTTCACACACATAGTAGGTTGTTGACATTAACTGGGGGGTTGTATAACTTACTGAAGTGGCACCTGTTCCTCCGGTTACATTTGAATAAGGGCCTCCCGGTACTGATGATTCCTTCCATTGGAAGGTAATTCCTGTATCTGTTGTATATCCACTCAGGCTGATCGTTGTTGATTCGCCTTCACAAATTGAAGCTTGTAATGCCGTAGCCGTACCTCCTGATGGCTGACCTGTACAATTAGCAAATAGGTTGTTGCTTCCATTTTTTGCTGATGCAGGAGTTTGGCTGTTTGCAATCGCAGTAACTTCAATTATAAGAATTGAAGTCAATATCAGCCAAAGACAATTCTTTTTCATAGTTCTCCTTTTAGTTTAGCAAGTATAGCAATTTAATCTGAGTAGCATAAAAATTCAAAAAACTGAAAAGCATGATCACATGAATGGTTTATTTTTTCCGGCTCAATCTGTTCAGTGCAATTAGCACTTGTAATTAATGTTCTGTAAACAGGCAGCAAACCGGGAATTAAAAACCAATGGCTGAAACAATTAATGGCAAAACAGTTTTTCCCCTCTTTGAAGTGAGCCAGAGCATTCAAAAGACCCTGACTCAACGATACACAAGTTCATTTTGAGTAAAAGCCGAAATGAATAAACTCAATCATTACAAGCATTCTGGATATTGTTATCCGGAGCTGGTTGAAAAAAAGAATGGGAAAATAATAGCCCTGATGAAATCGAACCTGTGGAGTGCAGATTATCTGCGAATTAACCAGAATTTTATCCGTGTGCTAAACGAACCCTTAAAGGACGGAATCAAAATACTTTTTGAAGCTAAAGTTTCCTTTGATCCAGCGTATGGTCTGGCATTAACGATTCTTGATATTGACCCCTCTTTCACCCTGGGTGGCCTGGAGAGAGAAAAACAGGAGTCAATTAACCGGCTAAAAGCAGAAAAGATATTTGACTGCAACAAACAATTGCCACTTGCCCTGTTGCCCCAACGCATTGCAATAATTTCTGTTGAAACAAGTAAAGGTTATGTCGATTTTTCAAAAGTAGTTGAACAAAATGAGTGGAATTATCAATTCTATCGAATGCTTTTTCCCTCATTACTTCAGGGTGATCAGGCAGTGAAAAGTATGCTTGCTCAGCTAAACAGAATCAAAAAAGTCAGTTCCCATTTTGACCTGGTTGCTAATATTCGTGGCGGAGGCGGAGATATTGGCCTTTCATGTTATAACAATTACTGGCTTGCCAGAGAAATTGCACTATTCCCGATTCCGGTGATGACAGGCATCGGACATTCCACGAATGAAACAGTTAGTGAAATGGTAGCATTTACCAATGCTATTACACCAACAAAACTGGCCGAATACCTGATCCAGAAGTTTCATGATTTTTCAATCCCGGTGCTGCAAGCCGAAGAAAATATAATCCATCACACCAAACGGGTTTTAAATGAAGGACAACAACAACTTAATACCGCAATAAGACTTTTCAGATCAACCACTGAAAGTCTGATTGCTTTAAACCGGAATAAAATCAATAATATAGCCAGAGATCTTAAACAGATGATTCATTACTCTCTTAAAAATTATTCTGATTTACTGAATAAGATCTTAAACAGAATCTGCTGGGAAATCCAATCAAAACTGTTAAGGAAAAATCACCAGATGAAAGGCTCGGTCAATCGCTTCCATCATGGTGTTCAGTTTCAGCTAAAGCAATATCATTGTATTCTAATGCAAAGCAGATCAAGACTTAACATTTACAATAATCAAACAATCAAAACTGAGATTCTTAAACTAATAAATTATGAAAGAGTTGTTACGAACCTTAATCCGGTCAATATTCTCAAACGAGGGTACAGTATCACCCTGTATAACGGAAAAACCACAAAAGATCCGGGCATTCTAAAAAAAGGTGATACATTAAAAACCATACTCTCAACCGGAACCATTCACAGCACTGTAACATCAGCAAATTCAAAGAAATGAAAGAGAAGATAAATTATACCGAAGCCTTTGAAGAACTCCAAGAAATTGTTTCTGAGATTGAACAGGGTGAAATTTCTGTTGATGACCTTTCAGCAAAGGTTAAGCGTGCAGCACTCCTTATTAAAATCTGTAAAACAAAACTTTCTTCAACAGAAGAAGATGTTGAACAGATTCTGAAAGCATTCGAAAGTGATCCTAGAGAAACAGGAGCCAACAACAATGACCCTGACTGAATATAAACATCGAATTAGTTGCTCCTTTTAATTGCTTTTTTTAACAGCCGGCTTATGCATCTTTTAAATCAATATGAAATATTTCAACAACAGGTCATTTGTAATTATTCTGAAAACATACTGAACGGGCTTTAAAATGATGTTTATTTATCCGGTATTAACTGACTAGGTTCACTGACACTATGATTGATTTTTTTCACCATCTGATGCAGGAGTTTGAGTTACCGCTTAAGAATCCGGTACTGGTTTTCTCTCTCATTCTGCTCATTATCTTGCTTTCACCAATCTTACTCAGGCGAATCAATATTCCAGGAATAATCGGCCTGATCATTTCGGGTGTAATCATTGGCCCGCATGGATTAAATATTCTGGCTAAGAACTCTGCAATTGACCTGTTTTCAACGATTGGCCTGCTCTATATAATGTTTATTGCCGGACTCGAGCTAGACCTCAATGAATTCAGAGCCAACCGCAACAAAAGCCTTCTTTTCGGATTATTTACATTTATCATTCCTCTGGGTATAGGTTATCCGGTGTGTTTCTATCTTCTTGGATATGATTTTAATGCAAGCTTTCTGACTTCCAGCATGTTTGCTACCCATACCCTGGTAGCCTATCCGATTGTCAGTAAACTTGGAACTTCAAAAAATCAGGCAGTTGCAATAACTGTTGGAGGTACAATCCTAACAGACACTGCTGTCCTGATCATCCTTGCAATAATTATGGGTAACAGCCAAGGGAATCTGAATGCTGAATTCTGGATCCGGCTGGGAGTATCATTAACAATTTTCTCACTCATCATGTTTTTATTGATTCCGCGAATCGCCAAATGGTTTTTCCAGAAACTGGAAAGTGAGAAGCACTCGCATTATATCTTTGTTTTGTCGGTTGTTTTTTTTGCTGCTTTCCTGGCCGAGGTGGCAGGCGTTGAAGCCATTATCGGAGCATTTATTGCCGGCCTGGCTCTGAATAAACTGATTCCACATTCATCTGCATTAATGAACAGGATCGAGTTTATTGGCAACTCATTATTTATTCCCTTTTTTCTGATAAGTGTAGGAATGCTAGTAGATGTCAGGGTTTTGCTCAGCGGTCCAATGGCCTGGGTGGTTGCTGCCAGCCTGTCTGTTGTGGCTTTAACCGGAAAATGGCTTGCAGCTGCATTTACCCAACTTATTTTCAGGTATTCAACCTCACAGCGGCAACTCATCTTCGGACTGAGTGGAGCTCATGCTGCTGCCACCCTGGCAATTATTCTGGTTGGGTATGATGCCGGTATTCTTGATGAGAATATTTTAAATGGCACCATCATCCTGATCCTGGTAACCTGCATCGTAGCTTCATTTGTAACTGAGAAAGCAGCCAGAAAAATTATCGTTGAATCCGAAGACAACCAGGATAGCCTGATCAAACAGAATGGTACTTCGAATGAACATATCCTCTTTCCCATTGCTAATGTTGCAAACATGGAAAAACTTCTTGAGTTTGCAATCCTTATTAAAGAGAAGAAATCTGCCAATCCGCTTTCTATCCTAACAGTTGTTTCCAATAACAATGAAGCGGAGATCAATGTGTTGAAAGCCAGAACTAAATTAGAAAATTATGCTATCCAGGCTTCGGCTTCTGAAACAAAAGTCAATATCATTGCAACCATTGATCATAATGCAGCCAGTGGAATAACCAGAATTTCACGGGAGATTATGGCTGACCTGATTATCCTGGGCTGGCCCAAGCGAACCGGCTTTATGGATAAACTGATTGGTGAAAAAGTTGATCACATTTTAAAAAATACCGACAAGAGTATCTTCATAAGTCTGCTTGAAAAACCACTTGCCGTTCATAAAAAAATTATAGTTGCAGTTCCCCCTCTGGCTGAACACGAAAAAGGCTTTGAACACTGGCTAGGTAAGGTGGCTAAACTTGCTCAGGAATTAACCATTCCTGTTCAATTGTATTGCAATGACGTAACTAAAAAAGCAGTCGAGAAAGTCTTGAAAATTACAAGAATATCCGCAGCATTTTCATTCACATTTTTTAGTGACTGGGATGATTTTCTCATTCTTGCAAGGCATATTCAGGAAGATGACCTGGTTATCCTTGTTTCCGCAAGAAAGGGAACCTTATCGCATATACCGATTCTTGAAAATCTGCCCGGCAAGCTTGAAAAATATTTCCCGTTAAACAGCCTACTGATCATCTATCCACAACAATTCAGCAATTCACATGTCATTGAACGGTTTGAGGACATCAACGCAGAGCCGCTAAGTAAAGGAATAGAAACCATTCAGAAAATCGGAAAAGGCCTGGGCAGCATTTTCAAAAAGGAAATCTCCGAATAGGTAAACCGAAGAAAACCAGTTCCAGCTTACTTGTTCATTTAACTGAATGGAAGATCTCCTGGCTAAATAACTGAATTTCTTATCACAAGCCGGAAAAAATCGTTGAAATTTCACACGAATGTAAAAAAGCATTTGATTACTTTTAATTTTAATTTTCTCACTACTTTTGCAATTCTTACTTTTAAACTGAAAAATTCTAAAAACAACAAAAAAATGGGAACAACAGAAGAAAACCTGCTAAACGTAACCTTGCTTGAACCAAGCATCAAACACTCAACAATTTTCGGCCGGTTAGACCAACTTAATTCAGGAGAAAGCCTGACAATTCTTAACGACCATGATCCTAGACCTTTACATTATCAGCTAATGAATATGCGGGGCGACAGCTTTTCATGGGAATATCTCCAAGAAGGCCCTGAATGGTGGAAAGTAAGAATCAGCAGAAAATAAAATATTGAAATACCAGCCTTAATTTTATGCATTAAACTAATTTAGTAGAAAATTAATCAATAATGGAAACAACCGCTGACAACGTTTTAAATGTAACCTTACTGGAACCAAGAAAAAAGCATCCCACCATATTCGCCAGATTTGATGATCTGAAAGAAGGAGAAAGTTTAACAATCCTGAATGATCACGACCCCAAGCCGCTGTATTATCAATTGGTAGCTGAACGTGGAAATATTTTTGCCTGGGAATACCTGGAAGAAGGACCTCAATGGTGGAGAATTAAAATAAGCAAAAATATAACCGGAGAAGGCCTGCAAACACTTGGTGAAATTGTAGCCAAAGATCTCAGAACAGCACAGATTTTTAAAAAATTTGGTCTTGATTTTTGTTGTGATGGAAATAAAACCATTAAAGAGGCCTGCTCGGAATTAGGGCTGGATATTACTATAGTAGAAAAGGAATTACAGCAGGTAGATAAAACAGGAGGTGCACGACCTTTACCCTTTAATGACTGGGGTCCTGATTTTCTGGCAGATTATATCGTTAATACCCATCACTCTTTTTTAAGAAAAACTCTGCCTGATGCAAGAGCTTACGCAAAAAAAGTGATGCAGGTCCACAGTCCTAATCATCCTGAACTGATTAAGATTCATGAACTGGTTGAATCCATTGCTGCTGAACTTTTATCTCACATGCAGGATGAAGAACAGATTCTTTTCCCTTATATCAAAAAGATGATGGCGGCCAGAAATAGTGCCGCGAAACCGGAAAAAGCATCATTTGATTCTGTGCAGCAACCCCTGAATTCATTGCTGCATGAGCATAAATCAGTTGGTGATAAACTGCATGAACTGAGAGAGGTTGCAAATAACTATGTACTGCCTTCAGATGCCTGCGCAAGTTACAGCCTTCTCTTTAAGATACTCGATGAGCTTGAAGACGACACCCATGTTCATGTTCACCTGGAAAATAATATTCTTTTCCCCAAAGCATTAGAACTGGAAAAGTCGTTTAATTTGAATTGAAAAACCGGCAATCGTTTTTGCCAGATTGATATCCTGTTGCTACCGGCCAGATCATTGATACCGGCAGTAGTTCTTTAAAACCGGCATAAGCATGCTTAGTTATCTTAAATAATATAATGTATGCCATATTCATTAAAATACTACCCGATATTCAATTCTCTGAACTACTGATCAGATTTGTCATGACATACACTTCTGAATACTGATTCAACAAAATTAAACTTAAGCATCATGACCATCAATGCCAACACAAAAATTTCAGCCATCCTGAAACACAATCCTGATGCACTTGAAGCAATAGTCAGTATTTCTCCAAAATTCAACAAGCTGAGAAACCCGCTGCTCCGGAAGCTGATGGCTTCACGAACAACCATCTCTATGGCTAGCAAAATCGGAGGATGTTCAGTTAACGATTTTTTTGAAAAACTTCAGCCTCTTGGATTTGGAATTGACAAATTGGTAAAGCCGGATACGCTAATCCAATCTGTACCACGCCCTGAATTCATGAAAAACATGACTCCTGAAAACACTTCTGAACTTGATGTGCGTGCATTGCTTGATGAAGGCAAAGATCCGTTCAATCTGATTCGTGAAAAAACAAATCAACTCCACCCTAATCAAATTCTGAAACTAATTAACAGCTTTGAACCTCTCCCTTTGATTCAGATTCTTGAGAAACAGGGATTTCAGTCGTATACTGAAATTATTAATGATAACCTGGTTCATACCTACTTCTCAAAATCAGATAAGGTCATATCGAATGCGGCAGAACCTCAGATTAATAAATCAACTGATGACTGGGATACGATCCTTCACCGCTACAAAGAGAAACTTAAAATAATTGATGTTCGTGAACTGGAAATGCCATTGCCGATGTTGACTATTCTGGATGAACTTGATAAACTTCCTGATGATTTAGCATTATACGTTTATCATAAACGAATTCCGGTCTTTCTATTGCCTGAGTTGCAAGAAAGGAAATTTGACTACCGGATTAAAGAAATCAGCGAAAGTGAAGTTCACCTTTTAATTTTTAAAGCCTGAATGTTTCCTGCACTTTCAAACCCTGCCATTAAGACAACATCATATAAAGTAGTCATACCATTCTATATCTATGCTGCTTTGTCATTTCTTATTGCCTGCATCTTACTGCTTACTTCCGGTGGCGCTTTTTTAAAACACTATTTTCATCCTCACGTACTGGCAATTACCCATACCATGGCATTGGGATGGGGAACCATGATTATTCTCGGGGCCAGCCATCAGCTTGTCCCGGTTCTAATTGAAGGTAAACTTTACAGTGACAAGCTCGCCTACACTTCCTTTTTTCTTGCGGCAGCCGGAATTCCCTTATTAGTTTATGCATTCTACCAATTTGATATGGGTGCCCCGGCAAAGTGGGGAGGCCGGCTTGTGCTATTAGCTATTCTGGCCTATCTGATCAATATCATCATGAGTATGTCGCAAAGCAAAAGTGAAAATGTTCATTCGGTTTTTGTTTTTACAGCCACCCTCTGGTTGTTATTTACTGTGTCATTAGGGCTGGTACTGGTTTATAATTTCACCTACGATCTGATGCCCAGAGATCCATTGCATTATCTGCCGCTTCATGCTCATGCAGGAATTATCGGTTGGTTTTTGCTGCTTGTAATTGGTGTTGGATCCCGGCTGATTCCATTATTCCTGATTTCAAAATATACGAACCAGCGGTTATTGTGGATTATCTTCGGTCTGATAAATACTGCCTTATTGATCTATCTTCTTATTTTCTATGTAACCAATGTCAAAGGATTAACTTCCATCCCGGCTCTGCTGATTCTGTTAGCTACTCTGCTCTTTATCTACTATTGCCGGCAAGCCTATAAGAAAAGATTGCGTAAACAGGTTGATGATCAGGTTAAGATTTCAATTCTTTCTGTATTCATGTTGTTGTTACCTATAATTTTGCTTTTAATTCTTATTGTAATGTTACTTTATTCAAAAGGGGAAAAAATTAATATCATTCTGACTTATGGATTTATGATATTCTTTGGATGGCTGACTGCAATCATTCTGGGAATGACCTTCAAAACATTACCTTTCATTGTCTGGAATAAAGTTTACCGCAAACGATCGGCAGCCGGAAAAACACCCAGTCCAAAGGATATGTTCAGCCATCCTGTTTTTAAAATAATGGGGATTACCTACCTGGCAGGATTTACCTTGTTTGCAACAGGTATTCTAACTTCATTTTTCTTACTTTTGAATGCCGGAGCAATACTCCTGATCATTACGGCAGCACTGTATAACTGGAATATATTAAAAGTCGTTAATCATAAACCTGTCTTAAAATGAATGTAGTCACCAATAATGATATTAAATGTAATCTTGGTTTAACAGGATTATATAACGTTGACGATCCGGAAATTGGACTCAATGTAGTTGACCTGGGACTCATCTATGAATTAAATTTCAACGAAGAAGAGAAAAAGGTTGTTTGCCTTATGACGCTTACTACGGAATTTTGCCCTATGGGCGAATCTATTGTGGAGAACGTAACATTGTCTTTACAGTCTTCATTCCAGGAATATACGGTTGAAGTTAACCTGACCTTTGACCCTGCCTGGAGTTATGATATGATTTCAGAAAACGGACGTGCATTTTTAGGACGTTAATATGTTAAGCTTAACCTGTAAAGCTTCTATTAAAGCGGTTATTTATCTCGGCTCTAAATATGACTCAAAGTCAAAAGCCGGAATTAAAGAAATTGCAGAATTTATTAATGAGAATGAACATACAGTAGGTAAACTTTTACAACGATTAGTTAAAAAGCAAATTATCAACAGTTCTAAAGGACCAAAAGGTGGTTTTTTCATCACAAACCGGCAGAAAAACCAGCATGTGATTCAAATTGTTTATGCAATTGACGGAAAGGAAGTCTTCGGAAAGTGCGGGCTGGGATTAAGCAAATGCAGTGAAACCAGACCATGCCCCTTCCACAACGACTTTAAACCCATTCGTGATTTGTTTAAAAAAATGTGTGCTGAAAAAAGAATTTGTGACCTTTATGAAGAGGTCAATAAAGGTATTGCCTATCTGACCGGTTAGTTCATCATTACATTAGGTGAAAGACCCGGTTTTGCTCAACGTCATTTCATCCATGATGCGTAATCACGATTCTCCCCTGCCTTTATATATTTGAACATGCAGGAATCATGAAAACTCTTTTTATTAAAAACATGGTGTGCAGCCGGTGTATTATGGCTGTACAACATGAACTTGACAAACTTAAGGTTACAGTAAAAGAAATTAAGCTTGGTGAAGTAATCCTTCAAAAAGAATTGTCAGCAACAGAGAAAAACAAGTTGACTGAATCACTGACTCTACTCGGATTTGAACTTATTAATGACCGTAAAGGCAGAATTATAGAGAAAATCAAAACTTTAATTGTTGAATTAGTTCATTACAAAAATGATAAACTCTATGGTAAATTATCCGATCTGTTAAGTAGTCAGCTAAATCATGACTACAACTATTTATCCAGTTTGTTTTCTGAAGTAGAGGGAACTACGATCGAGAAATTTTACATCACCCAGAAGATTGAAAAGGTAAAAGAATTACTGGTATATGATGAATTAACCTTAAGTGAGATTGCAATACTGCTCAACTACTCCAGTGTAGCTTACCTGAGCAGCCAGTTTAAAAAAGTAACCGGACTTACCCCAAGTCATTTTAAACAGATTAAGTCACACAAAAGAAAACCCCTGGATAAATTGTAATCTGTTAACCAGAGCCGGTATTTTATTTTTCTCCGACAGGCACCTTAACTCATTTGGAAAGTGACCAGTGTAATTAAAGAAGCATTGATAAACTCATATAAATAATCAGAACTGGCAGAGCGATCAATTCAATTGATTGTATCTGAAAGGAGATACTCAAAAAAGTAGCAGGGCAAGAAACCTTGGGAAACCCTGTTTTGTGGCGTATCATAACAACTGATTCTGAACTACAGTTACTTTACTTCAAAATCAATTAGCACATACTGAAAATAATTCCCGATCCTCCTTCAGCCAAATATTCACTTCAAAAACAGAAAACTGAACAGGTGTAATGAATTCAAGCTGCTGAATGGATCATTGCTGATTCTTGCTTAACTGATAATCTCCTCGTAAATGGAAATCTCACAAATTAATTATGAAAAAACATAACACGATCAGAGACTGTACTGCCGATCTTTGTAATTAAACATTAACCTGTTATCAATGCAAGCAAATAATGACCAAACAATTTTTCTTCCGCTTGAAGGGGTAGATAGTGAACACTGTGCAATGATTGTAGACAACGAACTGGCTAAAGTGAATGGGATAAAAAGCCACAAAGTTGAATTGAACAACAACCGGGCTGTGATTACAGTGAATAAAACCGATATCCTGTTAAACGCAGTTAAAGCAATTAAAGACATTGGCTATGGAGTAACAACTGTTAAAAATTCATTTCCTGTTCTGAATATGACCTGTGCATCCTGTGCAGTTAGTGCAGAGAGCATTGTTAAATCAGTAGCCGGGGTTATTAGTGCATCTGTAAATTATGCGAATGCCCTGCTTACGGTTGAATATCTTCCTGGTATCACCAATCCGGGTGAATTGCAAAAAGCAGTTCAGTCAATCGGATATGATTTACTACTAGAGAATGAAAACAACCAACAGGAATCACTTGAAGCATTTCACGAGAAAAAATTCAATGAATTAAAGCGAAAAACCATCTGGTCAATCGTGTTTGCCACACCAGTCATGATTATCGGGATGTTTTTTATGGAAATGCCTTATGCCAACCTCATTATGTGGTTGCTGGCTACTCCGGTTGTCCTGTGGTTTGGCAAAGACTTTTTTATAAATGCCTGGAAGCAGACAAAACACCGCTCTGCCAACATGGACACACTGGTTGCATTGAGTACCGGAATTGCTTATTTGTTCAGTTTGTATAATATGTTATTCCCACAGTTCTGGCTTAAACGAGGGCTGGAAGTTCATGTTTACTTTGAAACAGCGGCTGTTATCATTGCCTTTATTCTTCTGGGTAAAATGCTTGAAGAAAAAGCAAAAGGAAATACATCTGCAGCTATTAAAAAACTAATTGGTCTTCAACCCACAACCGTTACCCTGATTCTGAAGGATGGGACAGAAAAACACGTTGCTGTTGAAGCAGTTGCTGAAAACGATATCTTGCTGGTAAAACCGGGAGAACGAATTGCGGTTGACGGAATTGTAGTTTCCGGAAATTCAAATGTTGATGAAAGTATGCTTACCGGGGAGCCGGTTCCGGTCTTAAAAAGTAAAAATGAAAAAGTTTTTGCAGGCACCATCAATCAGAAGGGTAGTTTTCAGTTTAAAGTATTAAAGGTTGGGCAAGACACCATGCTGTCTCATATTATTAAAATGGTTCAGGAAGCTCAGGGGAGTAAAGCTCCTGTACAGAAATTAGTTGATAAAATTGCTGCTGTGTTTGTTCCGACAGTTATTGGTATTGCTACATTAGCGTTTATACTATGGATGATTCTGGGCAGAGATAACAACCTGGTTCATGCCCTGCTTCCAACAGTTTCTGTATTGGTTATTGCCTGCCCCTGTGCTCTCGGATTAGCTACCCCTACAGCCATCATGGTTGGTGTCGGAAAAGGGGCAGAAAATGGAATTCTGATTAAAGATGCAGAAAGTCTTGAATTGGCAAAAAAAATCAATACCGTTGTTCTTGATAAAACCGGTACCATTACTGAGGGTAAACCTCAGGTTACCGGTATCAGCTGGCTGAACCAAGATGATTCTGCTAACCAGATTTTGTTAAGTATTGAAAAGCAATCTGAGCATCCGCTTGCTGAGGCTGTTGTCTCCTATCTCCGGAATGTTAATACCGTTGAATTATCTTCTTTCGAAAGCATTACAGGCAAAGGTGTTAAAGCACGTTACAATAATAAAACCTACTTTGTCGGAAACCGAAATCTGTTAGAAGAAAATAATATTATAGGTTGTTCTGAACTTCAGCAACAGGCTGATGAATGGAGCAATTTGTCAAAAACAGTAATCTGGTTTTCAGATAATAAAAAGGCACTGGCGGTTATCGCTATTTCAGACAAGATCAAGGAAACTTCTGCCGAAGCGATAAATCAGTTAAAGGAAATGGGCATTGAAGTGTATATGCTGACAGGTGATAACAAATCTACAGCAAAGGCTATTGCAGAACAAACCGGTATTCAGCATTACAGAGCAGAAATGCTGCCTCAGCATAAAGCTGACTTTATCCGAGACCTGCAGCAACGAGGTAATATTGTTGCAATGGTAGGTGATGGAATCAATGACAGTACAGCACTGGCAACTGCCGATGTGAGTATTGCTATGGGAAAGGGAAGTGATATTGCCATTGAGGTTGCCAAGATGACCATTATTTCATCTGATCTGAATAAAATTCCGAAAGCAATCCGGCTTTCCAAACAAACTGTAGCAACTATCCGCCAGAATTTGTTTTGGGCATTTATCTACAACGTTATCGGAATTCCGGTTGCGGCCGGTATTCTCTATCCCATAAACGGATTTCTGCTGAACCCGATGATTGCCGGAGCTGCAATGGCTTTCAGCAGTGTGAGTGTAGTTAGCAACAGCCTGAGACTGAAATTTAAAAACTAAAACAAGTAAACTTTATAACTATTTTAAAAAGAATCATAATAAGCTCTTTCGGCAACTTCCTAACTTTGCAGTTATGGATAATATGAAAATTCTAGCATTTAAGACAAATATAAACTGCAGCGGCTGTATCGCTGCTGTTAAACCCCTTATTGACAGTCTGGCAGGACATGACAAATGGAAAGTTGACACCGAAAATAAAGACAAAATCCTGACAGTTGAGGCTGAAGGAGTGACAGAAAAACAACTAATCGAAGTAGTTCAGCAAGCCGGCTATAAAATTGAAATTATTAACAGCTAAAAAACAGGATTATGAGAAAGCTAATTATTCTGACAACAGCAATCTTATTGAGTGGGTATTTTGCTACTTCTCAGGATCTCAACCAGGTCCTTTCAGATTACCTCAATGTAAAAAATGCGTTGGTCAACAGTGACAGTAAAACAGCAGCTGCTGCAATCATTACATTACAAAGCAGTATTCAAAAGGAAGAATCACTAGCTCAGCAAAAGACCTTGAATAACTCAATCAAAAAACTGGTTGCAGCAAAAGAAAATCTTGATAAACAACGAATTGCTTTTGCGCAGATTTCTCCGGTCCTCTGGAAGCTGGTTAACAACTCAAAATCCATAACCAGAAAAATCTATTATCAACATTGCCCAATGAAAAATGCTTACTGGATGAGTACTGAAGAGGAAATCAGAAACCCCTATTATGGTGCATCCATGCTGACTTGTGGTGATGTGGTTGAAAGAAAGAATTAATTCATTTTAATCAAAATCAGAATCAAATTTACATGAGCTGCAGATTGTTTGCTCATTCAACCCTCATTACTTAACTTAGCATCCTGAATAGTGACGTAAAGGATGCAGACTTTTAATAATATTACGGGTAATCGTTTGGTGATTGCTATCCTGGTTTGTATCTTTATTATTTACAACATTATTATTTATAAGGGCACCCAGCCATTAACCGCTGAAAAACTATCTGATGATGCACTTGCCGGCCAGTTGCTCTACCAGAAAAATAACTGTACTGCCTGTCACCAGCTTTATGGACTGGGTGGTTATCTGGGGCCTGACTTGACAAACATTATTTCAACCAAGGGCAAAGGACCGGAATATGTTAAAGCTTTCCTCAATAGCGGAATTAAATCCATGCCAAGATTCCATTTTTCAGAAAAGCAAAAAGATGCTATTGTAGCTTATCTGAGAGAAGTTGATAAAACCGGACACTTTCCTGATTATAATGCCCGGATGCATCCCACCGGATGGGTTGAGATCAAAACAAAATCTGAATGAAGAAATACGGATTATTGTTCATCAGTCTTTCCCTGGGAGCTCTCATTTTGGGAGCTTTTTTTGGAGTACTTGCCGCAGTACAATATGTATTCCCTGATTTTCTGAAAGAGGTGATTGCCTTTAATAAAATGCGTCCTTTCCATGTAAGCACTGTACTGGCTTGGATTATTTTAAGTTCAACTGGCGGAATTTATTTCTACCTACAGGAAGAACTGAAACTCAAGCCTTCTGCGAGCTGGACTTACAAAACTCACTTCTGGATTTTTGTGATTTGTGCAATCGCGATTTACGTATCCTATTTTACCGGCCAGATGGGCGGTCGCGAATACCTTGAATTCTTTCCGTTAATCACAATTCCGGTTCTGGCAGGCTGGGCACTTTTTGGAATCAGCTATTTTAAAACAACATTTAAACAAGTTACTAACTGGCCTGTCTATCTCTGGATGTGGGGAACCGGAATTGTTTTCATGATTTACCATCTCACTGAGGCCCATCTGTGGTTGTTCCCCTACTTTCGGGAATATTTCATAAGGGATTTCAGCATCCAATGGAAATCTTATGGATCATTTGTCGGTTCATGGAATATGCTGGTTTACGGCACCTTGATTTTTGTTATGCACAGGTTAAGCCACGATGAAACCGTTGCACGAGGCAAAAAGACTTTTTTCTTCTACTTTTTAGGTCTAACCAACCTGATGTTAGGCTGGGCGCATCATACTTACTTTGTTCCAATGGCAACCTGGGTCCGCTTCCTGGCTTATTTAGTTAGTATGACTGAATGGCTTGTGCTGCTTAATATCATTCATGGATGGTCAAAAAATTTCAAGAAAAAGGAAAAGTCAAGTATTCACCATCCTGCTTATTCTTTTGTAATGGCAGCTGATTACTGGATATTCATTAATGTTTTCATTGCACTGCTGATCTCAATTCCGTTTATCAATTATTACACACATGGCACCCGGATTACTGTCATGCACAGTATGGGGACTACCATTGGTATCAACACCAATATTTTATTTGCTTCCTTAATCTATATTTCTGTTTATCTGAACGGTGATAGAATACAGAAAGTAATTAAACAACTCAGAATCGGATTCTGGCTTATGCAATCCTTTCTGCTCTTATTTCTTATAAGTCTTCTATGGAGCGGAATAAAAAGGAGTATTTGGATGTATTCACAAGGAGAGTATTTACCTTTTAGCGTGTTACATGAAGAGATTAAGCCCGCACTGATTTCATTTCTGATTTCAGGCTTTGGATTATTTATTGCCCTGGCGCTCATTGCCTGGCTACTATTCAGAAACGGTATTTATCTTGCAGTGTATAAACAGGCAGGAGAAGCTTCCAACCGGTCAAAGAATCGGTGGTAATCATATATTTGTCCCGAAGACTGCCTCTTAGAATTTAAATTTCCAGGAAATCCTATTATTATGACGAATGCATCCGGTGAGCTAACAGAAAAAGAAATTATTCAACGGGTACAAAAAGGTGAAAAACAACTTTACTCGGTTTTAGTCAAACGTTACAATGCATACCTTTATAAGGTTGGCCGCTCTTATAACTTTAATCATGCTGACACGGAAGATCTAATGCAAGAGACCTATATTGATGCTTTTAAAAATTTATCACAATTTGAGTCTCGTTCTTCATTTAAAACATGGATTATAAAAATCATGATTCATAACTGCTACAGAAAGAAAACCCGGTTAAGCTACAAAAATGAAATTGACCAGGAACCGGAAGAAAATGATACTCCAATGTTCGCTAGCGACAATAACAACACAAATAGAATCATTCAGAATCATGAACTGCATAATACAATTGAAAATGCGCTGCTTAAAATTCCTTTAGACTACCGGATGGTCTTTACTTTAAGAGAAGTAAACGGTATTAATGTTGCTGAAACAGCTCATCTTTTAAACATCAGCGAAGCCAATGTGAAAGTCCGGTTAAACAGAGCGAAGACACTGCTGCAGGTCGAAATTAATAAGGCTTATTCGGCTGAAGAAATATTTGAGTTCAACCTCATTCATTGCCATCCGCTCACTGAGGGTGTGATGAAAAATGTTCACAGCCTTTGATATTCTGCTGCATAATAATCCGCAAGAATCTATTGCATGTAACAGATAAAACAGGAACCAGCCTGAAGAAGAAAGATTAAATAGTTATTGACAATCTGTTAATCCACAGGACAGCTAATAGTCCGATAGTCTATTTTTGCACTCCGGAAATTTCAGTATAACGACTCCATGCCAAAAGATAACTCTATAAAATCCGTACTGATAATCGGTAGCGGGCCGATAATTATTGGCCAGGCCTGTGAATTTGACTATAGCGGATCACAAGCAGCCCGGTCACTAAAAGAAGAAGGAATAGAGGTCTCTCTGATTAACAATAATCCAGCAACTATCATGACAGATCCGGTCACTGCTGACCATGTGTACCTTTTACCATTAACCATCGAATCGCTGGAAAAAATATTAACAGAGCGAAAAATTGATGCTGTTCTGCCAACAATGGGCGGGCAAACTGCTCTGAACTTATGCAAAGAAGCTGATGAGCGTGGTCTTTGGAAAAAACACAATGTGAAAATTATCGGTGTGAATATTCAGGCAATAGATACGACTGAAGACAGAGAGCATTTCAGAAAACTGATGATTGACATCGGATTGCATGTACCCCCTTCAGATATTGCCAATTCTTTTCTTGAAGGAAAAGAAATTGCTCAGAAAATCGGTTTCCCGCTGGTCATCCGGCCTTCCTATACCCTGGGAGGAACTGGCGGAAGTCTGGTTCTTAAAAAAGAAGATTTTGATGAAGCACTCAATCGCGGATTACATGCATCACCAATCCACGAAGTACTTATTGAAAAAGCACTGATTGGCTGGAAAGAATTTGAACTCGAATTACTTCGTGATAAGAACAATAACATTATAATCATCTGCTCCATTGAAAATCTGGATCCGATGGGAGTTCATACCGGAGACAGTATCACAATTGCACCGGCAATGACTCTCAGCGACCGTACTTATCAGAAGATGAGAAATGATGCAATAAAGATGATGCGTTCAATCGGTGATTTTGCCGGTGGCTGCAACATTCAGTTTGCAGTTGATCCCGATTCTGATGAAATTATTCCAATTGAGATTAATCCGCGCGTATCACGTTCTTCGGCTCTTGCCAGTAAGGCAACCGGATATCCCATAGCAAAAATTGCTTCAAAACTGGCTATTGGCTATCATCTTGATGAGTTACAAAATCAAATTACCAAATCAACTTCAGCATTCTTTGAACCGGCAATAGACTATGTCATTGTTAAAATTCCACGCTGGAATTTTAATAAATTTCCGGGAGTTGACCGCACCCTTGGCTTTCAGATGAAGTCAGTGGGTGAAGTAATGGCTATCGGCCGAAGCTTTATTGAGGCGCTTCAAAAAGCATGTCAAAGTCTTGAAATCAACAAAAAAGGATTAGGTGCTGACGGTACTGAATGGGCAAAAATTGATGATATTATTAATTCGCTGGAGAAGCCATCCTGGGACCGCATCTTTCACATTAAGGCGGCTATGAACCTCGGACTGCCGATTCAGACTATTTTTAATCATACAAAAATTGATAAATGGTTTCTGAATGAAATTTACCAACTGGTGAATTACGAACGTGAACTAAAACGCCATAACCTCAACAACATTTCACCTGATTTTTTTCTTGAAGTGAAACAGAAAGGATTTTCAGATGCCCAGATTGCTTATTTGTTGGGTAATGTTACAGAGGATGATGTTTATAATCGCAGAAAAGAACTTGGTATTAGTCGCGTTTATAAAATGGTTGATACTTGTGCTGCCGAATATGAAGCTAAAACACCTTATTACTATAGTACATTCGAAGCAGCTATGAAAACCTCTGGCGGGCTCGAAATAACTAATAATGAATCCATATCAAACCAACGTAAAAAAATTATTGTACTCGGTTCAGGACCTAACCGGATTGGGCAGGGCATTGAGTTTGATTACAGTTGTGTCCATGGTGTGCTGGCCTGCAGGGAAAGTGGTTATGAAGCAATCATGGTTAACTGCAATCCCGAAACGGTAAGTACTGATTTTGATATTGCTGATAAACTCTATTTTGAACCGGTTTATTGGGAGCACATTTATGAACTCATTGATTTTGAAAAACCGGAAGGAGTCATTGTACAATTAGGCGGCCAAACCGCATTAAAACTTGCTGATTTACTACACGAAAAAGGAATCAAAATACTGGGAACATCTTATCCCGATATGGACACTGCTGAAGACCGTGGCCGGTTTTCTGATTTGCTGAAAGAACTTGATATCCCTTATCCGCTCTATGGTGTGGCTGAATCTGCTGAAGAGGCAATCAAAATTGCTAATGAAGTTGGCTATCCTGTACTGGTTCGGCCTTCCTATGTGCTGGGTGGCCAGGGAATGAGTATTGTGATTAATGATGATGAACTGGAAAGGGCTGTAATTAAACTCCTGAAAAGATTGCCAGGTAACCGTGTTTTAATTGACCATTTTCTGGATCGGGCAGAAGAAGCAGAAATTGACCTGATCTGTGACGGTGAAGATATTCGGTTAATCGGGCTGATGGAACATATCGAGCCTGCCGGAATTCATTCAGGTGATTCGTATGCTGTTCTTCCGGCTTTTTCATTAAGCGAACAAGTTCAGCAAACCATGCTTGAATATGCCAGGAAACTTGCTTTTGCATTGAATGTTCGCGGACTAATGAATGTACAGTTTGCAATCAAAAACGATAAGGTGTATGTCATTGAAGCAAATCCACGGGCATCCAGAACCGTTCCTTTTATCGCCAAAGCTCATGAGATTCCGTACATCAATATTGCAACCAAGGTGATGATCGGAGCAAAAAAACTAAAAGACTATACATTTAAACCCCGTCCTTTCGGATTTGCAATTAAGGAACCAATCTTCTCTTTTGATAAATTTCCAAATGTTAATAAAGAACTGGGGCCTGAAATGAAATCAACAGGTGAATCCATTCGGTTTATTGAATCCCTTGATGATAATTATTTCAGAGAATTGTATAAAGAAAAATCAATGTACCTGAGTCGTTAATACAAACATGAAATTACTGCTTATCGTATTACTTATTTTTCTCGGAATTCTGGCACTCCGGAAAAACACCCGGATTATCATTCACCGCCATCAAAATGATAACCCTCCAGCTAAGAAAGAAGGTGAAATAACCCTTGATACTTCAGTTCCGAGATCAAAACCCTCATCAGATGCTGGTGAGTATGTCGAATATACAGAAATAAAAGATTAATCCGGTCAGACAATTAACTCAGGATTTTCCTTTTTCATAATTGCAGAAATAATTAGTGCCAGAATAATTCCGATTATGATTCCGCCAAGTAATCCGGTTAATGCCATCATTTCAGGACTTGTAAAATTCTCACTGATCGAAAGTGCTTTGTCAATTGCTTCCTGACTCAAACCCTGCTTTTCCATCTCCAGTGCTTGTTGCTCCCGCGTGTATTCAATGAGTGATGGATTAATCACCTTTAAATAGAGATACATAAAAATTCCTGTTAACAAGGAGGAGATTACAACCATTGACAACAGACTCCTGAATGCCTGTCCGAATGTGATAAAACCGGAATAAAGCAGGATTCTGGTTTCCTTTACACACATCACCATAAATACTATCGAAAGAAGAAGACTTGCCCAGCCAAAGTATTGTGAACTGTTGCTTTTATCCAGCCCCGTTAAAAATGAAATCAGCGTTAGTACCGAACTAATACCGAAACTGATTAAGGCATATTTCAGATAAGGTTTCATTTCATTATGTTTTTGGTTCAGGCAAACGTAGATAAAACAGAGGATTTTTTAAAATTTATTTATTGTCTTGAATGTCATACACTTCCTTTCTTTAAGTGGGTGAGCATCAGCAACTTCACCTTTTCTTTTAATGCCGGAACATCAGCTTCTGTTAAGCCTGATGTATCAATCGGTTCACTCCAGACGGCATGAATAATCCCTGGTCTAAATCTGAGCAGGTATCGGGGTGAAAGTAACTTTCCGCTATTCATTACTGTCAGTACAGCAAGTGGTTTACCACTAAAAACAGCCAGCCGGAATGCTCCGTCCTTAAAATCAAGTATTGGTTTATTGGTCCGGTTTCGAGTACCCTCCGGACATATAAAAACTGAAATCTCCTGTTCTATGCTTCTATTCATGATTTCCATACTTCGCTTGCGGTCTGACCGGTCTGACCGGTTTACTGTTATATAAAGCCGTCTGATAACATAGCCAAGTAGTGGAATTCGGGTTAGTTCCTCCTTTGAAAGAAATCTGAACGTGTTTTTACAGGCAACTGCAAAAAGCAGAATATCAAGTACTGACTGATGATTACTGACAAAAATATAAGTCTGATGCTTGTTAATTCGGTTGATTCCGGTTATATCCGTTCTGACAAAATAAAATATAAGAAGAATTCTTGCCCATACCCGGGATACGCGATGTGCTACAATGGGTGCCTTTCCCTCAGGCCAAAAACTAAACACAATGATTTGACATAAGAAGCCAAATGGAAGCACAATGCAGAAAATCAGTAATGCATAAATACCGAAAAGCGTTTCTAAGAAGGTCTTCACTCCAAGTCTGATTACAGCCGGTTCTTTAATCAAGCAGGTTCCGGGGTAACAAAATTATAACATTAAGGGGGTTCATTAAATAGTTACTCCATTCAGTATCTTCGCGAAAAATTTCAAGAAACTGATCGTATAGAAAGTTTATGGGCTATATTGAATATATTCATTCCCGGCAGATCCTCGATTCACGCGGAAATCCGACAATTGAAACAGATGTTTACACAAATACCGGTGCCTCCGGCAGAGCAGCTGTTCCTTCAGGTGCTTCGACAGGTGCGTTTGAAGCAGTTGAATTGCGGGATGGTGATGCACAACATTATATGGGTAAAGGTGTAAGCCGGGCAATTAACAATGTTAACACGGCCATCTTTAATGAAATTAAAGGGATGCAGGTTAACATGCAGCGAGCTATTGACCTGGCGCTTATCAAGCTTGACGGAACAGAGAATAAAAGTAACCTGGGTGCCAATGCAATCCTGAGCGTTTCTTTAGCTGTTGCAAAGGCAGCTGCTCAGGAAGCTGGTCTCACTCTTTACTCTTATATCGGTGGTGTAAATGCTGATTTGCTGCCATTACCAATGATGAATATACTCAATGGCGGTGCCCATGCCGACAACGCAATCGACTTTCAGGAATTCATGATCATGCCAGCCGGTGCAGATACTTTTTCGGATGCCTTGCAGATGGGAACCGTCATTTTTCACCATTTGAAAAAGGTATTAAAAGAAAAAGGACTTTCAACCAATGTTGGTGATGAAGGAGGATTTGCACCAAATATCCGTTCCAATGAAGAGGCTATTGAAGCAGTTATGAAAGCAATTGAATCTGCGGGATTCAAAGCTGGTAAGGATGTCTTTATTGCCATGGATGCAGCTGCCACCGAATTTTATGATGATAAGCAGAAAGTCTATGTGATGAAAAAATCAACCGGAAAAAAATATTCATCCTCACAAATGGTTGATTTATGGAAATTATGGGTTGACCAGTATCCGATTGTTTCAATTGAAGACGGACTTGCTGAAGAAGACTGGGAGGGATGGAAAGAGTTGACTGAGGCAATCGGTAAAAAAGTTCAGCTTGTTGGAGATGACTTGTTTGTTACCAATACCAAACGGCTAGAAAAAGGAATTAAATCAGGTGCTGCAAACAGTATCCTGGTAAAAGTAAATCAGATCGGAACTCTTACCGAAACAATTGAAGCAGTTGACATGGCACACCGCAATGGAATGACCTCGGTGATGAGCCACCGTTCAGGTGAAACAGAAGATACAACCATTGCAGATCTGGCTGTTGCTCTTCGCTGCGGGCAGATAAAAACCGGTTCTGCATCCCGTTCTGACCGGATTGCCAAATACAATCAGTTACTTCGAATCGAAGAAACACTAGCAGCAGAGGCCCGGTTCAACGGAAAAAATTTTAAATACCTTGACCGATTCCTGAAAAAATGATGATACAATCTGATTCTGGCCATGAACAAATCCAGCCAGATAGTCCAAAGGAAACCGGAAGTTCCCCCAACCCGGAAATTAAACGAATTCGGGTAAGAAGAAAAGTAAAAGTAAAAAGACGGATTCGGGTTAAAAAAAAGCCAAGTGTTAAGAAAAAGATTAAAAAACTATTTGGTACTGTACTCTGGATTGTTGTTATTCTTAGTTTCATCGTCACCCTGGTTGTGATGATAGTTCAGCTTGATATTAAAGACGAAAAAACAAAGAAAAAATCTAAAAAGAAGAGACCGGCTGAATCTTTTCAAATCAAACAGCAGCCTGATTTGTTATATGATACTAAGAGAACCTTTAATTATTATTTATTAACGGTTTAATCAATAATACAAATGCTTACTTAAATTCGCTGGCAGAATGAATGTGTGAAATAATAACCATAACTTTTTAAAACAAGACTGATAAAATGGACAAACTGAAAGAGAAATTTGCATCGTTGGCTCTTCCAATGAGAACGGAAGTAAAGAACTTCATTCAAGAACATGGATCACATATACTGGGTTCTTATACCATCGAACAGGTTTACCACGGAATGAAAGGCATGATCGGAATGGTAACAGAGACCTCAAAACTGGATCCCGAAGAAGGTATTCGTTTCAGAGGTTATTCTATTCCTGAACTTCGTGAGAAACTCCCTCGCGGAAAAGGCCGTGAAAACCTTCCTGAGGGTATTTTCTATCTGCTGCTTACCGGCCAGATGCCAACTGAAGCTGATGCACTCGAAGTCAGTAACCAATGGGCAAGAAGAAGCAATGTCCCCAAGCATGTTTTTGATATGCTTGACATGCTTCCTCAGACAACCCATCCCATGACTCAATTCAGCATGGCAATACTTGGAATGCAGACTGAATCTGTTTTTGCTGCTGAGTACAGGAAAGGAATTCATAAGAATAACTACTGGGATCCCATGTACGAAGATGTCATGAATCTCTTGGCACGCATACCAAGGGTTGCAGCCTACATTTACAGGAAAACTTATAAAAACAATAATCATATTGAACCGGATCCTAAACTGGACTGGGGTGCAAACTTTGCGCACATGCTGGGATACAATCATCCGGATATGCGTTCATTGATGCGATTATACCTCACTATTCATGCTGATCATGAAGGCGGAAATGTATCTGCTCATGCAACCCATTTGGTCGGCTCAGCATTGAGTGATGCTTACCTTTCTTTATCAGCAGGGTTAAACGGTTTAGCAGGTCCCCTGCATGGTCTGGCAGCCCAGGAAGTTGCCAGGTGGATTCTGAACCTCCGTGAAAAGTTCAATGGTGTTCCTACCCGTGAACAACTGGCACATCATATTAAACAAACGTTGGCTGAAGGAAAAGTTGTACCCGGCTATGGTCATGCTGTTTTGCGCAAGACCGACCCCCGTTATATTGCCCAGCAGGAATTTGCAAAAACATATCTGGCAGATGATGAGCTCTTCAAAATCGTTCAGTTGATTTATGAAGTTACTCCAGAAATCTTAAAAGCAACCGGAAAGATTAAAAACCCCTGGCCTAATGTGGATGCTCATAGTGGCATTCTGCTGATGCACTACGGCCTAGTTGAATATGATTTTTATACCGTCCTGTTCGGAGTTTCAAGAGCTATTGGAGTACTATCATCCTTGTTATGGGATCGGGCTCTTGGTGTACCTATTGAGCGACCTGGCTCGGTCACTACAGGATGGATGAAACAACAAGTGACAAAAACAAAAACAGAAGCCTGAATCTTGCAAAATCTCTGACCTTTTGTCATCTATCTGATAAAAGCATACTTTTTGAAAGGACAATCGTTAAATCTTAAAATCATAAAATAATGGCACTTACAATCACAGACAAGAATTTTGAAGAATTAGTAATGAAATCTGACAAACCCGTATTGGTTGACTTCTGGGCTGAGTGGTGCGGACCTTGCCGGATGGTGGGACCCATAGTTGAAGAACTTGCTAAAGAATTTGAAGGCAAGGCTGTAATCGGCAAGGTTGATGTTGACAACAATCCCGGGGTATCAATGCAATTTGGAATAAGAAACATTCCTACATTATTGATCTTTAAAAATGGACAAATCGTTGATAAACAGGTTGGCGTTGCTCCAAAACCGGTCTTGGCCGAAAAGATCAATGCACATCTGAGCTGACATTCCGTTTTTCAATTTGCAGGCAAATGATATCAAAACAGAGGACATGATCCTCTGTTTTTTTTATTGACTATCCCGGGCTAATGCGGATATTCAACTCTGACATGGTACATGCTCATAAGCATCTTCCTGAACACCTTCTTAATAATTGTTACATCTTTAAATGTAATATCACTATTTACAAACTGTTGATTCCGGATCTGGTTATCAATGATTTCTTCAATCAACCGGGTTATCTTATCGGCATCATGATTCAGCAGGCTCCGGGAGGCTGCTTCAACTGAATCGGCCATCATCAAGACAGCCGTTTCCTTGGAGAAAGGTAACGGACCCGGGTAACGAAATGTATTCTCATCAACAATTTTTTCAGGATAATTTTTCAGGTAAGAATGATAAAAATACTGAACCATTGAAGTTCCGTGATGAGTACGGATAAAATCAATAATTAAATCCGGTACTTTATGCTTCTTGGCTTTTTCCACTCCCTTAATTACATGACTGATGATGATGGCTGCACTCTCCTCAAAACTCAAGTCGTCATGCGGGTTAATCAGCGGATTTTGATTTTCGATAAAATAAAGCGGCATATCCATCTTACCAATATCGTGATACAAAGCACCAACCCTGACAAGAAGCGTGTTTCCGCCAATCTCATAAATTGCTGATTCGGCAAGATTAGCAACCTGAAGGCTATGCTGGAATGTCCCGGGTGCTTTAACCGATAAATCTCGAAGCAAAGGTGTATTCAGGTCTGTCATCTCCATCAAAGACACATCGGATGTGAGTCTGAAAACCTTCTCAATAATATAAATCAGCGGATAAGCAAATAGGGTTAACATGACATTACCTGAAAACCAACCGGCCATCTCCAGGTTCAGTTCCCTCAAACTCCCGGTATGAACCACAGAGAGAGCGGTCCAGGAAATGATATAAGAGAGAAAAATCAAACCAATTGAATAAAACAGCTGAGCTCTTCTCCTTATGTGGGAAAAAGAAAAGATAGTTACCATTCCGGCCAGAATTTGCATAAAAACAAAATCAAACCGATTTTGAGCGTACATTCCCAGAAAAAGCATCGTAATAATATGGGTGAATAGTGCCAGCCGCATATCAAAGAATACCCGCATGATTATAGGCAAAATGCACACCGGTACAAGATAAATATTGATGAATGAATATTTTAAAGACTGTGAGTAGAGAAACGATATAAATACAATCATCGAAAGAATCAGCAGCACCTTCACATTATCAGCAAAAATGTCTTTTCGAAGTGTGGCCAGAAATATCATGAGCATCAAAATGCAGAGTGTTGCAACCACAATCCTGCCCACATCTATAAAGTAAGCCGGAGAATCTGAAACCCGGTTATTCTCATAAAGCTGCTTCAGCGATTTTAGCTTTTGCGCAATTTCCGAAGTTACCGGTTCATCCTTTGAAACAATCAATTCATTTTTCATGACCATTCCCCGTGTAAGCGAAATCTGCCGAAGCCTTTCCTGCAATTCCCTCTGAGTGAGAGCAGCATCATATTCAACATCCGGTTGAATTAAGGATACAATAACAGGTTCCAGAATTTCAACCTGGGCAAGACCTGTTTTCTCTATTTCATTCTGAACAAATTCTTCCATCCTGACTTCATCCAGAATCTGATCAGGGTCAATCGAAATCATTTGATTTCCCTTTACAAGAACGAATTCTCTGGCCGGCAGATCTTCATCACTCAGGGGAGTGGACTGGTAGCCCCGCTGATAAATCAAATCAATTATTTTTTTCCCGGCATCTGTCAGCTCCTGTTCAAGAATCATCCGGTTCGGATTTACTTCCGGAAGTTCACCGGTTATCCGGTTCCATTCAGATTTGAATTCAGTCACAAATTTGGCTGTAACAATTCCTTTTACCGATTCATTAACCCTGTAATACGCAGGAGCATGCCGGGCCATAAATCGTCTCTCAGCTTCAATAGAATCTTTTGATTTTTGCAAGGTAAAATCAAAGGGAGCATATAAATCACTGTAATTCCAGGGGCTACCAATATCATACTCATACTGATAACGAATTTGTGATGGGAAAAGCCGGCTGATCAGAAAAACAGCAGCTACAATGAGAAAGAATTTAAAAATATCCTCGTGCCGGTTACTGATGTAAATAAAGAGTTTACGCATTAACCGGACAAATCTACAAATACCTTCAGTTGAAAATCTAAAAAAAAAGCAAACCTGTAAGCCGGTTTCTGTCCACTGCCGGCAACGGCAGTACCCTTGTCATTTATCTGGGATAATACTCACGTATTACCTCAATCAGCCTACCCGTCATGAGATCCTTTGAAGGAATGGCAACGGGCAGTTACCTGTTCATGACTTATTTGGCCTTTCAACCCGCAAGGTTTTCACCCTGGCTGCTTCACAGCAACCAAGCGTAAGCTCTTACCTTACGATTTCACCCTTACCCGGTCTAATTGAATAGAACCTGGCGGTATGTTTCTGTTGCACTTTCTGTTTCATCCAGATTACTCCGGCTGAACCTTCCCGTTAGGAAGTGCGGTGCCCTGTGTTGACCGGACTTTCCTCCCCGGGTTACCCCGGAGCGACAAGGCGGTTTGCTTTTCTGCAAAGTTAATTCTAAAACTCAGATAAAATAAAAAGCAATTCCGAAATTCGCAGCTTCTCAGGAGAGGTGTCCGAGTGGTTTAAGGAGCGCGCCTGGAAAGTGCGTATGCCTCAAAAGGGTATCGAGGGTTCGAATCCCTCCCTCTCCGCTGGCTAATGAATCATCAAATAGCTTGTCTGGTTTTCATCTCAGATACCGGCTACAGGATGTAGTATTTGAAATAAAACAGACTTGTGATAGCCAGGCGTCAGGGTGCATTTTCAGGTCGGTAAATTAACTCTCAACCCTGCCTGTCTTTATCAAGTACCCACTAATGAACATTTACAAAAACAAATTTTACTCATAGTCGTAGTTCTCTATATTTGTCTTCCAGAAATTATTATTTCTTCATGCATTTTTCGCGGTTTGTAATAACACTTTTCTTCTGCATTCTGTATTTTCAGTCATCTGCCCAACAGATGACACGAATAAAAGGCCGGATCACAGATTCACAGACAAATGAACCGCTGCCATTTGTGAATATAAATTTTGTTGGTAAAACAATTGGAACCACAACCGACTTTAACGGAGATTACAGTCTTGAGACCATGTGGGGGAGTAATCAGATTCATATCTCATATATCGGTTATGAATCGGAAGTGAGGAATGTTGATCTCGGAAAATCACAGGTTATTAATATCAAGCTAAAGACAAAGTCAACTGAGTTGAAAGAAGTAACGATTGTAGGTTCACGTAAATACAGAAATAAAGATAATCCGGCTGTAGGATTAATTCGAAAGGTAATTGAGCATAAGTCTAAAAACAGAAAAGAAGGTTTTGATTATTTCAGCTATGACAAGTACGAGAAAGTAGAATTCGATCTGAATAACATCACTGATAAATTCAGAAAAAGCCGGGTAATGAAGAAATTTCAATTTGTGTTTAATTATGTAGATACTTCAGAGATTAACGGCAAACCCTACCTTCCGCTCTGGATTAAAGAAACAAAGGCCAGGGTTTACTACCGAAAAGAACCCAGGAATTATAAGGAACATGTTTACGCCAGCAAACAAGTAGGTTTTGAAGGCTATGTTGATGATGAAGGAATCGGAAGTTATATCAATAACCTTTACCAGGATATAAATATTTACGATAATAACATTACCCTGCTGACCGTCCAGTTTAACAGTCCGATTGCAACACTGGCACCCCAGTTTTATAAATATTTTATTGTTGATACCGTTCCGGTTAACGGAGTTCCCTGCATTAACCTTGCCTTTACTCCTCGCACGAAGGAAGATTTTGCCTTTACCGGTAATATGTTCATTACCCTAGATTCGAGCTATGCAGTAAAAAAGATTAATATGACAATCCCAAAAGAAATTAACCTGAATTGGGTTCAGGGGCTTAACATTGAACAGGAATTTGATTCAGTTAGCACACAGGGACTCATGTTATCACGCGATATGATTGCAATTGACTTTAACCTGACAAAAAAAGGCAAAGGATTAATGGGTAAGAAAACTGTAACCTACCGTGATTACGAGATTAATAAACCATTGCCAGATCAGATTTTTAAAGGTACAGAACGAATTATTGTAGAGGATAGTGCTTCAGAAAGAGATAATCAGTTCTGGGCAGAAAACCGGCATGAAAAACTAACAAAGTCTGAGGTAGGAATTTATGAAATGATTGACAGTGTTAAAAATATTCCTGCTTTCAGACGAACTATGGATCTGTTATTCTTTCTTCTGTCAGGATATAAAGATTTCGGGCCGGTAAGCATAGGACCGGTAAACACTTTTTACAGCTGGAATGAACTGGAGGGCTTTAGAGGCCGATTCGGGATGATGACCACTCCATCCTTTTCAAACAAAATAGCATGGGAGACTTTTGCAGCTTGGGGTTCAAGAAAGTCATATAATGGCAAAGAGTACAGTTTTAATGACAGGTTTAAGCATTTCAATTCTGTCAAATACACTTTTAATAAAAACTGTATTGTATATCCATACAACCACATCCAGGTTTCCTACCAGCATGACCTTGAGATCCCGGGAAGGGAACTTCAATTTGTATCTGAAGACAATTTTTTACTCTCTTTTAAGCGCGGTATAAATGACAAGATGTTCTTTAACGATCTGGTACAGATTGAATACCTGAAAGAACGTTCAAGCGGATTTACTACTGACTTTATTCTCAAAAGAATTAATCAGCGTCCATTTGGCAATATTGATTTCAGCTATGTTGATTCCGGAGAACCACGGAGCATTCCTTCCATAAACCGGTCAGAAGCAATTGTAACTCTTAGGTTTGCTCCTAATGAAAAGTTTTATCAGGGTAAAGCTTACCGAATTCCGATTTTTACGAAGTACCCGATTTTTACTCTGACAGGAATCTTTGGATTTAAAGATGTGCTTGAATCCGATTATACCTACCAGTCGGTTCAGTTTGGATTTTTTAAAAGAATTTACTTGGCCCCAATCGGATTTGGTGACCTTAATCTTGATGCCGGTAAAGTATTTGGCAGAGTACCCTATCCAATGCTCGTATTTCATAAAGCCAACCAGACTTACAGCTACCAGCTAGAATCTTATAACCTGATGAATTTCATGGAATTTATAAGTGATCAGTACGTTGCTATCAACTATCAGCATTTTATGAATGGATTAATATTAAACCGCATTCCGCTGTTAAGAAAACTTGAACTCCGTGAAGTTGGTTCAGTTAAGGTATTATGGGGTACTGTAACCAGCACCAATAGTCCGAAAAACCATCCTGCCGATCTTTTTATGTTCCCAAGAGAATTAAACGGACAACCTTCAACTTTTACACTGGCATCCAAACCGTATATTGAAGTAAGTGCCGGTATTGGTAATGTGCTGAAGTTTTTCAGAATTGAAGTTATTAAGCGGCTTACTTATCTGGATAATCCCAATGTTTCTGATATTGGAATCAGGGGCCGGTTTAAATTTGATTTTTAACTGTAAGCCGGATGACCTAAGGAACTCAAAACTGAATGGTTAAAGTCTTGCTGTTTAGAACCTCCAGTTTGATTCCCGGAATTGATTAATCAGTATCCTAATTATTTCATAAATTGTCCCCGGTGAATCCAATCTTCCTGCTGGTTCAATCCGATCTGTTTCGGGGTAAACCTGAACTTCCTGATTAAAATGGGTTTTTTGACCTTGGTAACAGGATGCGTGGAATCTATTCGTAATACAATTCTTTAATATTAACCTAAAAATATCTACGTTTGAGGGATTAACACAATGAATCTGACTCTGCCGGGATGTTAAAAGAAATAGCTTCAAAAACTGCATATAAAATCTTACAACCGTTAGTCAATGCGCTTGTAAGAGCAGGTGTATCCCCTAACACAATTACTACAACCGGGCTATTATTGAATGTTGCCGCAGCAGTAATATTTATTATGGGTGCCGAATATGGTAGCCGTGGAGATTTGAATTATGTTGGCTGGGGTGGTTTTATGATATTATTTGCCGGCCTGTTTGACATGCTTGACGGTCAGGTCGCCAGGGCAAGCAAAACGAGTTCGAAGTTTGGAGCACTCTATGATTCGGTACTTGACCGCTATAGTGAGTTAATTATGTTTCTCGGAATCTGCTACTACCTGGTTGCTCAAAGCTACTTCCTGAGCAGTATTATTGCTTTCCTAGCAATGATTGGCAGCATCATGGTTAGTTATGTACGGGCAAGAGGAGAAGGGCTTGGAATTCCATGCTCGGTTGGACTCATGCAGCGCCCTGAGCGGATTGTAATTGTTGGTACCTCAGCCATAGCTTGCGGAATAGCATCCAATTATATCGGAGGTGATTTTAAAGTTGACCTTTCACCAATCCCATTTCATGTTTTTGAAACAATAACTATTTTTTCCATTCCGATGTTTTTTGTTGCTCTGCTTGCCAATCTGACTGCATTGAGCCGGCTGAATCATTGTCGTAAAGTTTTGCAGAATAAGGATATGATGAAGTAATTGAAAACTCACTGTTTTAGGCAAAGGCATCTTTACATTTGTACCCTTGGAGATGCTTTTAATCAAATGATACGTTTGTTGCTTGTACTGACCATTCTTCACATTCCGTTGTTATTGTTTTCACAGAAAAAATCACTTGCTGAACTAAATAAAGAGGTTGACCGGATTGTTTCAAGATTTCCAGTTCCAAAGGAAAAACATCAGTTATTTTACCTGCAGCGTAATAAGAATTCAAATGCAGTTGTATATCAGGCCAATTTACTGGCAAACGGAAAATTTGATCCAAAGAACCCGGTTAGTGTTTACTGGCTCCGATTCAATGAAGACAGTTCAAAAAAAGAGCTCAACTGGATTCAACGATGGCTGGCCTATGGAATTGATTTCAGACCTGCAACTGACGGCAGCGGTAATTTTATTCTCTCACCTGTTGCCTTAAAGCACCGGAAAATTCTTCTGTCATTTGATGAAAAAAGTCAACCGGTTGCCATCATGAAAATGAATGGTAAAAATTCTTACCTGAAGCGGATCTTTGCACAAGCCGAAGAAACCAGCTGGCTGCCTACAGTTAAATATGTTCAGTTAAAAGGTGAAGATCTGATTTCACACGAGAACAAATTTGAATATATTTTTCCGAAGGATAATAAAGTTCCGGAGAGCCAATAAATATAAATCAGGAATTGCTGAAATTAATCTAACGGCAGTTTCTCAATTACCATTAAGGGACCCGGACAATGGGTTGTATGACAAACAATACAGGTTGAAACCAGGTTATTATAATTTTTCTTTTGATTTTCCTGTTCCGATTTGGAATAAGACCTTAATGCAGAAATGTAAACATCAGCATAATGATTAAAATACTCCTTTTTAGTAGTTTCAGTGGTTGGAGTTGCTGAATAAATTTTTTCAAATTCTGATGGATAGGCTTGTGGTATTCTTCCGTTTTGAACATCTTCACGTGCTTGCTGCACATGCTGGTTCATCTTACGCATTAGCAATGCAAGCTCACTTGACCCATTTGGATTGATGTCAGTGGTATCAGCAAGAGCTGAAAAAGTTGAAGACTCATGCTTTGAATTTCCTGCCAGAAACAGTAATGCGTATAGACTCATAAGAGCAGCCAGGTACTTCATAGATTCCTTATATTTTATGCAAAGTTACATTGTCTTTTCTGATAATAATGATTTCCGGATAAAGTACCATTCGACCAGAAAAACCCCCAGAAATGCACAGGCTGCCCCCAGCAACAAGTCAATAACATAATGATGGTAAGAATAAACAGCAGCAAACCAGATTCCAGCAGCAAAGACAATAAAAAGGATATTGATCCAGCCCATTTTCCGCTTGAGTCCATAATAAAGAACCAGGAGCGGATAAGCTCCGTGAAGGGACGGTATCGCAGCAAAAATGTTAGCATTTTTTGAATAGATCGAATGAAACAGAGGGAAACCCAGCAATGTATCTACTCTTGAAAGACCAGCTGTACTTGAAGGAACCGTACAATCAAAATCAAAACCACATAATTCAACATACCAGGGCGGTGCTGCCGGGTATAAATAATAACCTATAAATCCGATGAAGTTAGTCAATACAAAAGCAAAAGCAAACCGCATAAAATAAATTCGGTCTTTTATCATCAGGTAGAATGCAAAAGCCAGTGGAACCGGTACCCAATTAATGTAAAAAAGACCTGCTAACAAATCAAGTACCGAATTTTGAAAAGTACTCATCCATTCATTCGGAGTCAGCCTGCCCGATTGAGTATTAATTCCAAATAGTGTTTTTTCAAAATGGTATGGTTCACTAATGTGTACGGGATTAAATATATAATTCGGATATGCACGCATTGAATCATAAACAATCCAGTAAACAATAAAAATGAAAAATGCAGAGATAAAGTTCCGTGATGCCGGATGTAAAAAATAAAGTATCAGTGAAAAGAAAAGCAAGATGATATGGTCCGTTCTGATTCCCTGTATCAGCCAGGTCCAAAACAGAAAGCTTACAGACAGAAATAAGGCAGTAAAAACAGACCTTTTTGAGAACCGGTTAAAAGATTCAGCCATGAAGTAATGTAACAAGGTCAAAAATAACTGTTTACACCCAGTGTTGATAATTATTAGAGCCTACCCGTTATGAGTTGCTCATTCACAGAGCAGGTAGCCAACCTGTTGATTCATGAATTAATCATAAATAATTAACTTTGAAAGATGTATGCTAATACAAAGTTTTCTTTCTTTTGCTTTTTTAAATAAGACATATGAATACTTCAGATACAATTCGCCCTACCCAGGGTAAACTCGGCATTCTGACTGCCGGACTTGGTGCAGTGGCAACAACTTTTATGGCCGGTGTAATTGCAGTGAATAAAGGATTAAGCAAGCCAATTGGTTCTCTTACACAAATGGGAAACATCCGGATTGGAAAACGAACTAAAGGAGAACTTAAAAATCCAAAAATTCATGATTTTGTTCCCTTGCAGGATTTAAGAAATGTTGTTTTCGGAGGATGGGATATTTTCGAAGATAATGTGTACCAGGCAGCAATGAATGCTGAGGTAATTGATAAACACCTTCTGAATGAAATTAAAGACGATCTCGAGCAGATTAAACCAATGAAAGCAGTGTTTGACCATGCCTGGGTGAAAAACTTGGATGGCACACATGTGAAATCAGCAAAAACAAAAATGGAATTAGCTGAAATGCTCATGAAAGACATTGAAGAATTTAAGTCAAAGAACAAGTGCTCAAGACTTGTCATGATCTGGTGCGGAAGTACAGAGGTATATACTGAAGTTAAGGATGTTCATCAATCAATTGAAACTTTTGAAAAAGGACTGCGCGAAAACAATAAGGACATTTCACCAAGTATGATTTATGCCTATGCAGCTGTCCGTTGCAAGGTACCCTTTGCCAATGGAGCTCCTAATCTTTGTTGTGATACTCCAGCCATCACTGAACTTGCCCTGCTGAATGAGGTTGCAATAGCCGGAAAGGATTTTAAAACCGGACAGACACTGATGAAAACAATCCTGGCACCCGGTTTGGCTGCCCGTGCCCTTGGTATTAAAGGATGGTTCTCTACCAACATTCTCGGAAACCGGGATGGTGAAGTGCTGGATGATCCTTCAAGCTTTAAAACCAAGGAAGTTTCAAAACTCAGTGTTCTGAAAAATATTTTAGCAGCCGACCAGCAACCTGACCTATACAGTGAACTATATCATAAAGTCAATATTAACTACTATCCCCCGCGTGGTGACAATAAAGAAAGCTGGGATAATATTGATATCTTCGGATGGATGGGTTATGAAATGCAGATCAAAATAAATTTCCTCTGTCGTGATTCGATTCTTGCTGCCCCTGTTGTGTTGGACCTGGCATTATTCCTGGATCTGGCACAACGTGCTAACATGAGTGGTGTTCAGGAATGGCTATCGTTCTATTTTAAGTCTCCTCAGACAGCACCCGGGCTGGAACCCATTCATGATATATTCAAGCAGCTGATGAAATTAGAAAACACACTTCGCCATTTAAAAGGAGAAGATCTAATTACTCATCTCGGGCTGGATTATTATGAAGAGTTTGTTGCTCAGTGAAGTTTATTTATAAAGTAATTGCCTCCGGTTTCGGAACAGGTTTCATTCCTGGTGCTCCCGGAACATATGCCAGTTTGCTGGCAGCATGCTTAATCTATCTCTTCTTCTATCTGACTTCATCCTTTCATCCGGGTGATGCCAGTTTGCTTTATATTCTGATTACTCTTTTCTTCTTCTTTGCCGGGATTATTTCAACAAGAGCATTACAATCTGAATGGGGTCATGATGCTCCCAGGTTTACCATTGATGAGATCAGCGGAATGTTTATTGCCATGATTCTGATTGATCCAATAATTGAGAACCTGATTGCTGCTTTGATTCTATTCCGGTTTTTTGATATCCTCAAACCTTTTGGAATCAGGTTAGTGGAAAAGATTTATGGAGGATGGGGAGTGATGCTTGATGATGCCCTGGCCGGTATTTATTCAAACCTGGTGTTACGAACTGTTTTGTTTTTCTGGATTATTGGATAACCTGTTGCTTATAGAAGCTTTATCATAAACCAGGGAACAACGCTTAACCCTATTGTCACTCCAGCAATGATAAAAAGCATTACCTGGTCCGATTTGTTAAAAGTGATTAGCTGCAATTCATTACTTCCTTTCGCATATATTTTCAGCGGAATGGATAAATAATAATACATCGAAATCAAAGCGGTTATTATCCCTGTTATCATTAACCACAACAGTTCACTATTGAATACGCTGCGAAGGATATAATACTTGCCAAAATAGCCTGCCAAAGGCGGCATACCGGCAATACTCAATACAATAACTGCAACCAGGGCTGCAGCAACCGGTTCCCCTTTACTTAAGCCTCTGAGATTTTCGACCAATAAACTGCTTCTCATCCTGCTTAACATCAGATATAACCCAAGGTTACCAACAATAAACGCTGCAGAATAATACAAAATAGCATATTGGGAAAGCTGATTGATTGCAGCAACCGGCATCAACAGAAAACCGATGTGGGCAATTCCTGCATATATAACTCTTCGTTTCAGATTCTTTGAAACAGCTGCCAGAATATTTGCCCCTAACATGATGCTTGCACTTACTACAGCAATGATTAGTCCCCACCAGTCAGCAAGTATGACAAAACATGAAATCATCAGTTTATATAGTGTCACTATAATGATAACCGGGATAACCGTACTCAAATAGGCAAGTACTGGCAGAGACAAACCATCATCTTTCATTTTCAACCATGTTTGAAAAGGCAGTGCAGTAATCTTAAGCATAAGCCCTGCTATCATTAAAATTACTCCTGCTTTTATTGTAACAGGGATCTGTTGATGGTGTTCAAAAATCCAGACTGATACAAGTTTGATATTAAAACTGCCTGCTGCTCCATATAAAAATGCTATTCCTGCCAGTATAAAAACGGAAGCAATTAACCCTCTGACAAAGTATCCGAATGCCGTTTTTTGAGGGCTCTTGTCACCACAGCCGGTTGCTGATATAAAATAAGCTGCAACAGATAGAATCTCCATTCCAATAAACATCATTGTCAGATCATTATAAGATACCAGAATAACTGCACCTGAAAGTACTAAACTGACCAGTCCAAAATGATAAGCCGACTTTTTTTCATCATTCAGATAATCTCCGGCAATAAGCATCCATAACAATGTGGTAATCAATAACAGAATTGAAAATGCAAGCGCATAGTTGTCAAATACAACCATATACTTAAAATAACTGTTGGCCTGCCCCCAATCAGCAACGGCAAGATAAACCGCACCAGCAAGTGCTGCAATAAAAATAGTTGATATAAACTTCTGAAACCTCAGCATGCCAGCTATAAAGGCGACAACTCCGAGAAATGTAACTGTTAACAGGGTATTCATTTCAGGAGTGCAAATTATTTTCAGCAGATTCTTCCTCTTTCCCCTCCCCTGCTTTCGTGATGATAATAAACCCTGCAGCAAGCTCAATGACTCCCGTCAGCATAATCAGAACAACCATTGCCTGACCGGCTGCATCTGAATGCTGAACCGAAAATACAGCTAATAATAAACAGACAGCATTCAACATCAGCATCAGGCTCATCAATCTGCTAATGTCTCTCTTACCCAGAAATGAACCTGACAAGCCAATACAAAAAAGAACCGCTGCCAGTATTCCATAATGGCCCAACTGAACTGATGTAAGTATACCCGTCATCATGTTTTCTGAAACTTTCTGAAACCAAATAAAACGACTCCTGTTAACACACCAAGTAAAATAAGTGATATCATCTCAAAAGGTAGAAGATATTTTTCTATTAACAGGTTAATGATTGTTTGCAATGTTATGGGGATATTTTCCCGAACCTGAATCAATTCTTGTTTAGCTCCATTCAGTAAATTAACAATAACAAGAATGCCAAGACCTGCTACAGAAACAGCAACTGTTTTCATCCAAAACATTCGTGTCTCACGGGTATCCTCCCTGTTTTCAAATCTTAAAACAAAAAAGAAATTTAAGAGCAGCACAACGGCTGGACCCAGTATAAGATTTAAAACAACAAGAAATTTCGCATGTATTAAGAAATAGTGGCCTGCAATAGTAAAAAGGCATAAAATCAGATATAAAACGGAGTGCAATGGCTTACGGCTGATTACAACCATTAACCCACTCACGATTGTAGATACAGCTAAAACATAGAAAGCAACTTGCAGCATGGTTTAGTTCAGGTAACCCGGACGGGCAATTTGAAGGGCGAAGGTAAACCGGTCTGAGATTAAATCAAAGAACCCGAATAAAATAACCCTTCGTACTAACTTACCAATCATTTAATCGCAATACCTGTCGTGCCGATTCTGCCATGTGCTGAGCAAAATATGGAGCCAGTAAAAAACCCTTTGTACCTAATCCATTAAATGCCATCACATTTTTATAAACCGGATGAATTGCCGTTACAGGCCTGCGTTGCTGATTGGCAGGTCTGATAGCCGCCTTATGAGCTACAACCCTACATTCAACTGCAATAATCTTGCGGAGTGATTCTTCAATCTGCATTTTTGCTTCAATGGTCGGATGATCATCTTTAAATTTCCACTCATAGGTACTTCCGGCTAAAAATAAATTGTCTCGGCAGGGAATAATATTAATTCCCTTGCTGAGGATATAATCCGGCTTCAGTTCAGGACATTCAATGATGAGCAGTTCCCCTTTAGCAGGAAGCAAGTGCAGATTCTTAAACCACGGATTTTCCACAGCTTTCCAGCCTTCTGCAAAAACAAGTATCCGGGCGGTTATTCCTTCAAATTCGATCATTCTTTCCGAAATGTGAAAATCATCATAATGAAACTTCCGGCTGATGAATCTGACACCCCGGCTTATCAATAATTCTTTAAGACTTTGAAGAAGAACAGCGCTGTCAACAACCGCTGTCTGCTTTAATAAAACGCCTCCATAAGGAGCTTTAACTACTGAACCCATTTGACCGTCTTTAAACTCATTGCCGATATACTGGCTGTAACCGGCCTCTGCACTTCTGGCATTCCAGTCGTTCTTCTGCTTAACTGAATCGTAAATTTCGGCAATGGGCAGCGGTGAAAAAAAATGTTTTCCACATTGATTCTCCTTTTCCAGATAATATTTGAAAGCATACGGGAAAAGTTCATCAGCCATCCAGGTTTTAACTAATCTCCTTCCAGTAATTGGCCTGATTACTCCTGCTGCTACACTGGAAGAAGAGTTTGCATTTTCATCATTAACAACAACAATATTTGCTGATTGCTCAGAAAGTGCTGCTGCCAGCATTAGCCCGGCAATACCCCCACCGGCTATGAGAAAATCAAATTGAGCTGGCATATCTGTTTTAAGACATTTTTCAAGGAAGAATAATTTGACTTTCTTCCGGCCTTCAAAAGTATTTCTAAACAATAAAATACATGAAATGTTTATCACACAATCTATTAATTTCACCCGAATTAACTTCTTATTACCAACAAACCTGTTATTTTTACACCACATTCTACTTATGAAGAAACTTATACTCATTCTTATTTTACTAATTGTAAATATTTC
>JADLBQ010000027.1 GCA_020847635.1 Bacteroidia bacterium | reverse complement strand
TGTAATGTCTAATATCCCGTTACTGCCGCCAAAACAACTTACCTCCGTCTTACTGGTTAATGCTATAATCAGTTCGGCAGGTTCGGTAATGCTATAGCTGAATATTGCTGTACAGCTATTCGCATCAGTTACTGTCAGACTGTAATTACCAGCCGGAAGATTAGACAGGTCTTCGGTTACTTCCATGTTCGACCACTGATATCCATATGGCTGTACTCCTCCATTTACTGTAATGTCTAATATCCCGTTACTGCCGCCAAAACAACTTACCTCCGTCTTACTGGTTAATGCAATGATCAGTTCGGCAGGTTCGGTAATCTCAATATCTGCTGTAGCTGAATCCTGATTTGCATCCACAACCAGAACCGAATAAATACCGGCTGCAAGATTGGAAAGATCCTCTGAAGTTTCGTTATTTGACCAATAAATGGAAAAAGGTGCACTCCCACCGGTAATTGTTAAATCAATTATGCCATTTGCATTTCCATGACAGGAGACACCCCAGCCATTATAATTAGATGTGTACCACGACAAGACCGGTTGTGCAGCCGATGTCATTGAATACATAGCAATCAAGACTAAACTGTAAAAAAACACTTTAAAAAAAGTCGTCATCCATTTGATAATGAATGCTAAAGAGTAGTTCCGCATAGGTCCGGAGTTCCGGTTTTCAAGTTGCTACAAATGTATAAAAAAGTAGAGTACCAGGTATAATTACAAATGGAATTCTGATCCTCCTGAAACCAATGAATTCAGTTTTTCAGATTACTTACTTGCATACATTTTAACATCACTTGAATCAATGGATTTATCGCACAAAATCAACAGCCTTTCCATTACATTCCGGAGTTCTCTGATGTTTCCTGTCCAGTTAATGTCTTTCAAAGCTTCATATCCCTGATCTGTAATTTGCTTAGGCACCATGCCATAGTCCGAACAAATTTCTTTAATAAAATAATCAGCCAGCAATGGGATATCGTCCTTCCTTTCATTCAGGGAGGGGACATGAATTTTGATTACACTTAGCCTATGGAAAAGGTCTTCTCTGAAATTTCCTTTTTCAATTTCTTTCCGAAGATCCTTATTTGTTGCAGCCAGGATTCTTACATCCACCGGAATTTCTTTTTCTCCTCCTACCCTGGTTATCTTATTTTCTTGTAATGCCCTAAGAACTTTAGCCTGGGCTGCCAGGCTCATATCTCCGACCTCATCCATGAACAAAGTGCCTTTATTAGCAAGTTCAAATTTTCCAAGTCTTTGTTTTATAGCGGAAGTAAAAGACCCCTTTTCATGTCCAAACAACTCACTTTCTATCAGTTCAGAAGGAATGGCAGCGCAGTTCACTTCAACAATGGGAGTTTGATTACGAGAGCTTTTTTCATGAATCCAGCGAGCAACCAGTTCCTTACCGGTTCCGTTTTCACCTGTAATTAAAACCCTGGCTTCGGTTGGAGCAACTTTATCAATCATCAGCCTGACATTGTTCATCTCTTCACTCTGACCAACCATTTCTGTAATCCGGCTAATCTTTCGTTTTAATGATTTTGCTTCCTTCACAAGCAATTGCCGGTCAAGTGCATTTCTGACAGTAATCAGAAGCCGGTTTAAATCAGGTGGTTTTGAAATATAATCAAAAGCTCCTCTTTTAATTGCATCTACTGCAGTATCAATTGTACCATGCCCTGAAATCATCACAACCGGTATATCTGAATTAAGTTCCTGCAACTTTTCAAGCACCTCAATTCCATCCATTTTAGGCATCTTAATGTCGCACAGAATTACATCGTATTTTTGCTTTTCAGCCATCTTTAATCCTTCAGTACCATCGGCAGCTTCATCTACTTCATGCTTTTCATATTCAAGAATATCTTTTAAGGTATTTCTGATGCTTCTTTCATCATCAATGATTAAAATCTTACTCATGGGGCGAATATAAGACGGCTTGAGAGTATATGATTGAAACCCTCCGATTATGTGAAGACAAATTTCAGTTCTTTATGCTGAAAACGCTGCACCTCCTGGTCCTTAAATCTCACTTTCAGGCAACCCGTATCATCAACTCCTTCAATCTGCCCCTTCACTTGTGTTCCATTTATTACAAAATCAGACCTGGTTTTAAATCTGAATAAATTTTCATGATAGGTATCATCAATTATTTTCTCAAGTCCCTGCTGCATAAGTGAGTACCATTTTGAAAGACTTTTATTGAGCAGATCAAGAATAATTTCAACCGTATATGGTTTTACAGTAAGCTTAACAAGTGAAGTTGCCGGAGGAACATAGCTTTTGAAATGCTGCTGGCTGACATTTACTCCAATTCCGACAATTGAATGACTGACAAATCTGTCTTTTATTCCATTCTCAATCAGAATACCTGCCAGTTTCTGATTATCAGCCATCAAATCATTCGGCCATTTTATTGACAGGGAAACACCTTCCATCAAGGGTTGAAATGCTTGTTGAACAGCCACCGAAATACATTTATTCAAAAGAAAAATCTTTTCTATTCTCAGTCCCGGATAAAGGATGTAGGAAGCAATCAAATTTTTGCCCTTTTCACTTTCCCATTGGCTGAAAGCCTGCCCCCTGCCATCAGACTGAAAAAAAGCAGTAATTACAGTACCCTCGGCAGGATGCTGTTTCTCCAACAGTTGCCGGGCATACGAATTGGTTGAGTCAATCCTATCAAGCTGAATATGGGGGGTCCCGATTTTAAGAGATGTCATTGAAAAGTTTGTTTGATTGGTTGTCAAGGGCTTCTGCAAATTAACTACCTTTGTAACATGATTATTTCATTGAATGGGAAAAACTTCAGTCAGAAAAAAGAAGAATACAGGAACTTCCGCTAATAAACTTACTGATGCAGTCATAAAAGGGATTCAGGAAAAGAAAGGCCATGAAATAATTCAGCTTGACTTGAAAAATACCGGCAATAGTGTTGCTGATTATTTTATAATCTGTCACGGAAATTCAGCTAATCAGGTTGAAGCTATTGCTGAATCGGTTGAAGAAACGGTTGAAAAGAAGACAAAAGAAGTTCCGTTTCATAAGGAAGGTTTTGAAAATTCACAATGGATTATCCTTGATTATTTCAATGTGGTAGTTCATATATTTCAGGAAGATAAAAGAGATTATTATAAAATTGAAAAGTTATGGGCAGATGCAACTCAAAAAATTGTTGCCAGTGCCTGATTATGTGCCATTCTGTCAATGGCACTACTATTGAATTAGCAGAATAGAGTTACAGAATATGCCTGAGAAAGACAACCAATCACAAAAAAAGAGCCCCGGAAAGATTCCCAAACCATCTTTCCCAAAGTTCAATTTTAACCTTTACTGGATTTATGGACTGGTACTGATAATCATGTTCGCAATTCAGTTTATGAATTTTGGAAGCCGGCCGGTGAAAATCACCTATGATAGGTTTGAAAAAGATATGTTGTTGAATGGTGATGTTGCTAAACTTGAAATTGTAAACAAGGAAGAAGTTAGGGTTTATATTAAATCTGACAAGCTGAATAAGGACGAATACAAGAATGTGCGCAGCAAAGGTTTTGGGAATGCTGTTAACGAAGGCCCCCATTTTTATTTTACAATTGGAGATATCAACACCTTTACCAATCAACTGAAAGATGCAGAATCCAAGGCTGCACAAATTGCTTCAGCTACTAAAAAACCGAATGAACTTGAGTCGCTTCCCCCAATTGATTACAATAATAATGAGCGCAGTTACTGGGATTTTATCATCAGCTGGCTTTTGCTGCCTGCTATTCTGATTTTTGTATGGATCATGATAATGAGAAGAATGAGTGGTGGCGGTGGCGGTAGCCAGATTTTTAATATTGGCAAATCACGTGCACAGTTATTCGATAAAGACATGCACGTTAAAGTTACTTTCAACGATGTAGCAGGACTTGAAGAAGCAAAGATTGAAGTAATGGAAATTGTTGATTTCCTGAAAAATCCAAAAAAATACACTCAGTTGGGAGGGAAAATTCCAAGAGGAGCGTTACTTGTTGGTCCGCCTGGAACGGGGAAAACATTATTAGCAAAAGCAGTTGCCGGTGAAGCTCAGGTTCCGTTTTTTTCACTTTCCGGGTCAGATTTTGTCGAAATGTTTGTTGGCGTAGGTGCCTCCCGCGTAAGGGATCTGTTTAAACAGGCAAAAGAAAAAGCACCCAGTATTATCTTTATTGATGAAATAGATGCCATCGGGCGTGCCCGTGGTAAAGCAGCTTCATTTAGTGCCAATGATGAACGCGAAAGTACCCTCAATCAGTTACTCACTGAGATGGACGGTTTCGGAAGCAACAGCGGAGTAATAATCCTTGCTGCGACAAACCGGGCAGATGTTCTTGACAGGGCCTTATTGCGGCCGGGCAGATTTGACCGTCAGATTTATGTTGAACTCCCCGACCTCAATGGAAGAAAAGAAATTTTTAAGGTTCATATTAAACCACTCAAACTGGATTCATCAGTTGACATTGATTTCCTGGCTAAACAAACTCCGGGATTCTCAGGAGCAGATATTGCCAATCTGTGTAATGAATCGGCATTGATAGCTGCCCGGAAAAACAAGAACATTATTGACAAACAGGATTTTCTTGATGCCGTTGACCGGATCATTGGGGGTCTGGAAAAGAAGAATAAAATTATCTCACAGCATGAAAAGAAAGTCATTGCTTATCACGAGGCAGGTCATGCTGCTGTAAGCTGGTTGCTGGAACATGCCCATCCGCTTGTTAAAGTTACCATTGTTCCCCGAGGAAATTCATTAGGAGCTGCCTGGTACCTTCCCGAAGAAAGAAGCCTTACAACCAAAGAGCAGATTTTTGATGAAATGTGTGCTGCTCTGGGAGGCAGGGCCTCAGAGGAAATTACATTTGGAACTATCTCTACTGGCGCATTAAGTGACCTTGAAAAAATAACCAAACAGGCGTATGCTTCAGTTGCAGTTTTCGGTCTTAACGAAAAACTTGGCAATATTAGTTATTATGACTCTTCAGGAAGCCAGGAATATACATTCACGAAACCATATAGTGAAAAAACTGCTCAAGTGATTGATGAGGAAGTCAGTAAATTGATTGAATCTGCTTACGAAAAAACAAAAGTGATCCTTACTCAATATAAAGACAAACTTGACCGGCTTGCCAACAGGCTGCTTGATAAAGAAGTTCTCTTTAAAGAAGACCTGGAAGAAATATTCGGGAAACGTCAATGGGCATCTGCTGATGATATGACAATGCGGAATGAGAAGAAACCATCAGATTCTGTTAATTCTGATGATAGTGTTCCAAAACATACGCATAAAACAGAAAATGGCAGTCCATTGAAAGAGAAGACACCAGAAACACCTGCACGGGAAGAAAGCAATCCTGCATCCTGATTCTTTTACCTGGTATGGAAGAAAGTAAATCAAAAGATAAGGTTCTGAAAAAACTAAGACAGGCCTTACTGGACAAAACTGCAGAACCCCGACCAGAAATTAACTTTAATGATCATATTTTTAATGTTAACAGGGAAGAGTTTCCGGAAGTCATTTTTGCCGAAAAATTCTTTGAAAAAAACGGAAATTTCAATTTCTGTGAATCACCGGAAGAACTTTACAAATCAATTCTGCTTACATTAAATAACTTAAAAATACAGTCAGTCAGATGTATCCATCCTGAATGGAAATCAAAATTTGAGAAAGCCGGAATCCAGGTAAACAATCTGGCTAATAATCCTGAGGTTTCCTTTAGTACCTGCTTTGGCCTTACCGCCTATCCCTGCTCAATCATAATTGCTGATTCCTGTTTTTTTAGCCCTGGTAAGATTCATTTTATCATGGCTACTCCTGATCAGTGTTATTATGAACTGAAAGAAGGTTTACATAGAATTAAAAAGGCTGTTCTTGAAAATCAAGCAAAGAGTTTCGATGTCCTCTTATTTGATAATAAAGAAGAATCCGTTGAGCAGTCCTGTCTGCTACCTGAAAGCATTTTCCTATTTTTGGTTGATTCAGAATTGACATGAGCGAAAATGATTGGGTGAAAGTTTACAGCCATCACGAACCTTATAAAATTGAAATAGTTAAAGCCGTATTACTCGATAATAACATTGAATCGGTTGTGCTAGATAAGCGTGACCGGTCTTATATCTCTATTGGGGAAATGGAGCTTTATGTACGGGCCGGAGATGATATCCTTGCCGGAATAATTATTAAAAAGCATAATCTGTGAAAAATCTAAAAAAGCGCACAATAACCGGATTGATCTTCGGGCTAATTATGATAGGCCTTACCGTATGGAAACCCTGGTCTTTCACCTTGCTCCTGTTTATTATTTCAGCATGGTCTATTCTTGAATTTTACTCTTTGTTTACTACCCGAAATGTATTTCCGCAGAAGTTCTTTGGTATGATCATTTCCCAGCTCTTTATCATTCTGATGATTCTGGTAGCCCGAAATGTGATTCCATTAAGGTGGTTATTGGTCATGATTCCACTTCTGTTTGCTGTATTCATTGCTGAATTGTTCCGCAAATCTGATCATCCTTTTCTGAATATAGCC
>JADLBQ010000026.1 GCA_020847635.1 Bacteroidia bacterium | reverse complement strand
GACGGACTGACCTGATTACTGAATTTTTCACGCAGGCGTTTGGCTTCTTTAAGTTGACGTTCTGCTTTTTCCAGTTCATTGTTTCGGTAAGCCGAAGCTGCTTCGGCAAGCAGGTTGGCATACATACCATTGCGGACGACTTTATATCTTTCATCCAGTTCATCCGTACATTTGACTTCATGAATATCGTTACAAAGAGCTTCTGCAAGCCGGAGGTTTTCATTAGCCTCTGCCAGCTTGTTGGCTTTAATGTTTCGGCCAGCTTTATCAACATAGCCATGGTAAATATCTCGTGCCAGGTTGATAGCATAATCATAAGTTACCGGATCGGGTGTCATTAGGGTCAGAACCTGGCGTACATGCATTTCTGCATCACAATCATTTCCTGTACGAAAGTCCAGTAATGCAAGTTGAAAAGCTGCCGGAGCAAACATCGGGTTAAATGTCAAGGCCCTTCCAAAATAGAGCCGTGACATGTTCTTGTTTCCAGTATTTGAAAACCAGATTGCTTTATCATAAAATAGTTGCGGAAGCATGATAAATGTCTGATTCATATCCTTTCGAAGATTTTTAACTTGCTTTTTCAGCAAATTGATCTGGTTCAGATATCCGGCAGGATCCTGATTGTTTAAATTTAAAAGAGGAGAATAGTTCTGAGATTCATAGCCTGTCAGGTTCTTTTCAAGGCTCTGAAGTCGGGAATCCTGGAGTTCGAAATTTTCAAAATCCACGGGATTAATAGTGGAAGCCAGCCTGTTATCTGATTTTATTCTTGCAGTGGTTTCATAGTAGTTTTTTATCCTGTCAGTAAAGTCTTTCAGAGCTTTATATTGTTGAGATGAAAAATTAAAGGAGATATCTTTCACCTGGATTGTCCATGGAGTCAGTGAAGTATCAATAAACGATTCTTCGCTGCGCTCAGCAGACCGGTTCTGAATGCGGATGTTATTAAAATGGTGTTCAAATGGAATAGGCCTGCCCCCGCTGTTATTAGTGCGGATCAGTATAACATTCATCGAAACCGGAATCAACCATTCATCAATTTCGATGCCTCTGTAAAGAACCGGACCAAGGGTATTAAACTGATCGCTGCTTAGAATGATATTGACCTTACCGGCTGATCTCATCAGGGTGATTCGCTGACGGTATTCTATAGTATATTCAACACTCAGAAGCGCCCTGTTATTACCATCAGTTAGTTCTTTGAGTATATTATTTAGAGCAGGAGGATTTGAATTGCTGTACCTGAAAGTTTGTTGACGGTTTTTTGTTTCGTCAAAAATACTTTGAGCGGAAGCATGAGCAAATAATAGTATAAACAATAAGGTGGTAAGATTTTTCATAGTTGCCTTTTTGTTGTCAGAACTCAAGATTTATACCTGTTAAAGTCAAAGCTGTGAAATTCGGGTGAATAAGTTTAGTTTGGACTGGCGAAAATACCATTCAGTCAGTTACATTTGCCTCTAACCAAAACCTTTGAACAAATGAATAAAATTATTATTGCCTTTCTTATCTTTCTTCCATTCACTGGCTTTTGTCAAACCAAAAAAATAAAACAGGATCTTGTTCCTGAATCTGTACAAAATGGTTATAAAGATAAGTATAAAAGGATACCGGTTAATAACTGGTATGAAAATACTGATGGCTATTCGGCACTCTTTGACAAGGGACAGTCAACCTACCAGGCATTTTTTACCAATGACGGCCAATGGGTTAGAACTGTTTGTAGAATAAAGGAAGCAGCAGTAAGCGGACCGGTGAAAAAGGCCATTAAGGGTACCGAATGGAAAGACTGGAAGCTAACCGAATGTTATAAGGTTGAAACTCCTCAGGATAAGAAGTTGTTTGAACTTCACATGAAAAAGAAAAAGGAAAAGAAGATTCTTGTTTTTGATCCGATGGGAAAAGCCGTTGATACTAAATAGAGAACCTGTTAGCAAATGACTTTTTAAGGAACAGGTTTTACAGAACACTCACATCCGGCAGTTATCTCTTTTGCTCAAACATTCCACATTATAACAGGAATGCAAGAATCAGCCTCCGGCAGTCTGGTTATTCTTTAGTTTTATCTTCAAAGAGGAAATAATACCCTAATCACGCAGGCATAGCAGGTTTAGGAAATTATTCTGAAGATGGTCAGTTCACCGGGTGAGCATCTTTTTCCTGATACGCATCAATGGGGAGGCAGGTGCAAACCAGGTTCCGGTCACCATATGCATTATCAACTCGTTTAACAGCTGGCCAGAATTTATTGTTTCGGACATAATCAAGGGGGAAAACAGCAACCATGCGACTATAAGGATAGGGCCAGTTGTCAGCAGCCAGTTCAGCAGCTGTATGCGGAGAATTGACAAGCGGATTGTTGTCCTGAGGCCAGGTTGCCTTTTCGACTTCAGCAATTTCGAGGCGAATGGCAATCATTGCATCACAGAACCGATCAAGTTCCTCTTTTGACTCGCTTTCAGTAGGTTCGACCATTAATGTTCCGGCAACCGGGAAAGCTACTGTGGGAGCATGGTAACCATAGTCCATCAATCGCTTTGCAATGTCGATTGCTTCAACTCCGGCAGTTTGTTTGAAATGACGGCAGTCAAGAATTAGTTCATGAGCAACCAAGCCTTTGCTTCCTCTGTAAAGAACAGGGTAATGTTTTTCAAGTCTTGATAAAATATAGTTAGCATTCAGCATAGCCAGTGCGCTTGCTTGTTTGAGCCCCTGCTTTCCCATCATCCGTATGTATCCGTAAGAAATCAACAGAATGCTGGCACTTCCAAATGGAGCAGCAGAGACTGCAGAAATTCCTTTTTCACCACCGGTTTTCACAATTGGATGAGATGGCAGGAAGGGAGCCAGATGAGCAGCAACTGCTATGGGTCCCATACCCGGGCCACCACCTCCATGAGGGATTGCAAATGTTTTATGGAGATTTAAATGACAAACATCAGCACCCAGTTCAGCCGGATGAGTTAATCCAACCTGGGCATTCATGTTAGCTCCGTCCATATAAACCTGCCCCCCACAGTTGTGAATAATTTCAGTTATCACTTTAATACTTTCCTCATAAACACCATGAGTAGAAGGGTAAGTAATCATTAAGGTAGCAAGTGTGTCTTTGTTTGCTTCAGCTTTTTGCCTTAAATCATTGACATCAATATTACCCTGGTCATCACATTTAACAATGATAATTTTCATGCCAGCCATGATTGCACTTGCCGGATTGGTACCATGAGCCGAAGAAGGGATCAGCGCCACATTACGGTGTGATTCCTTTTTATCTTTAAAATACTCACGGATAACCATCAGCCCGGTATATTCTCCTTGTGCTCCGGAATTTGGCTGAAACGAAACCCTGCTGAAACCGGTAATTGTAGCCAGCAATCCTTCAAGTTCAGAGATTACTTTTTGGTAGCCCAAAACCTGGTCTTCTGGCTGAAACGGGTGCATTCTTCCAAAATGGTTCCAGGAAAGCGGTAACATTTCTGAGGTTGAATTCAGTTTCATGGTACATGACCCCAGCGGAATCATACTATGAACAAGTGATAAGTCTTTGGTTTCAAGACTATGGATATAACGCAGCATCTCAGTTTCTGTTTGGTATGAATTGAAAACCGGATGGGTGAGAAACGGGCTTTTCCTGGGAAGGAATAGGGAGTGATCAGCCGGATTCTCATCATTAATTTCAACAGGTTGCTTATTCAATACTTTGGCAAATACAGAAGCGATGTCTTTAACATCAAATTCGATATCGGCTTCATCGAGTGAGATCATTATTGCATCTTGCTCGTATCGGAAATTCATCCGGTGGGCAAGTGCTTCCTTGCGTATGGATTCATGATCTGATGATGGTATTTCGATTGTCAGGGTATCAAAATAATGAGTATGCCGGAGTTTTAACCCTTCAGAGCTTAAATAACAGGCTAGTTTACGGGTTCTTCTGTGAATCGTATGTGCAATGGATTTCAAACCTTCCGGGCCATGAAAGACCGCATACATTGAAGCCATCACCGCAAGAAGAACCTGGGCGGTACAAATGTTTGAAGTTGCTTTTTCACGTTTGATGTGTTGCTCGCGGGTCTGAAGTGCCATTCGCAGGGCAGGTTTGCCAGAGGTGTCAACTGAAACTCCAATAATACGACCAGGAATATCGCGTTTATACTTGTCCAGTGTTGCAAAATAGCCGGCATGTGGACCTCCGTAACCCATAGGAATCCCAAATCGTTGAGTACTGCCCACAACTGCTTCAGCACCCCATTCACCAGGTGGCTGAATCAGAACCAGACTCATGAGGTCAGCAGCGGCAACCGCTCGGATGTTTTTTGCTGACCATTGATTGACTATTGGTGAATAATCAGCAATTTGCCCATCGCTTGCCGGATATTGAATGATAGCTCCGAAAAAGGATTCATCCAGTACAATGGAAAATGCATCGCCTGAAATCAATTCAATACCAATGGGCTCTGACCTCGTTTTAAGAACTGCTTTTGTCTGTGGAAAGCAACGGTAATCAACAAAAAATTTATTTGCTCCTGCTTTTTGCTGATCACGGGTACGGGTATGGAAAAACATACTCATTGCTTCGGCAGCTGCTGTAGATTCATCCAACAGAGAAGCATTAACCAGCGGCAGACCTGTCAAATCTGCAATCATGGTCTGAAAATTCAAAAGTGCCTCCAGCCGTCCTTGTGCAATTTCAGCCTGATAGGGAGTGTAAGCAGTATACCAGGCCGGATTTTCAAAGATTTTACGCTGAATGATTCCGGGAACAATGGTGTTATAATAACCAAGTCCAATATAGTTTCGGTGAATTATGTTATCATTTGCCAGGGTACGTAACATCCGGAGATATTCGCCTTCAGTAAGTGCTTCGGGTAAATTGAAATGATTGTCATTCAGCATGATATGAGGCGGAACTACTTTACTGATAAACTCATCCAGCGAGTGGCAGCCCACGGTCTGAAGCATTTCATCAATCTGTTGTTTATCAGGCCCGTTATGTCTTAATGCAAATGATTCGGTAGCAGTCATAAGAATTTAAAAAGGGATGCAAAGGTAAATCTATTGGTTTCTAAAATATGGGTTTTAAGTTGCAAATGCGTTCTGTAATTGTTTATTAATCAGCATTTGTTTTGGGTCGAAGCTTATTGGTTAATGGAAATTTCACTTGGTTAGGAGGGCATGGGTTTACTTAGATTGTTGGGTGTTCCAAGACAAAAATGATTAGTAAAAGTTAGTGCTTACCGGCATCCGGTTCGTCCGCCATCAACTGCAAGATTAATTCCGGTAATATACCCGGCAGCAGGAGTAGTTAAAAAGGCAACGGCATTAGCAACCTCTTCTGTTTCTCCAAACCTGCCGGCAGGAATTTCTTTCATAATTTCCCGGGCAATTTCATGGAAGGATCTGCCACTTTTTTGAGCACTTTCTTCGATAAACTGAGTAAACCGTGCCGTATTGATAGCTCCGGTCAGCACATTATTAACCGTAATCCGGTATCTGGCAACCTCATTGGCTAATGTTTGAGACCAGCCGGCAATTGCAGCTTTAATTGTTTTAGATACTCCTGATTCTTTGATGGGCTCTTTACCAGCAGCTGAAATGATATTGACAATACGTCCGTAGCTTGACGCTTTCATTCCTTCCAGGCAAGCTAAAGCCAAGAGATGATTTACAATCAATTGAGATTCAAAAGTTGTTCTGAACTCATCAGCCTGAACCTGGTTTATTGATTCTGATTTCAACCCGACAGTATGATTAATCAGAATCTGAATAGTACCGTTTGCAGCAATGTCTTTTTTAACTTTTAAACGTACTTCCTCCGGATTATTTAAATCGGCACAGAGGCAGGAATGCTTTTGTTTTCCGTCATTAAACAGTTCTTCGATTACCTGCTGAAGCAGCCTTTCTTCACTGGCAAGGAGAATCACATCAGCCCCCATAATAGCAAGCTGACCAGCAACAGCCCTACCAAAATCCTGAGTGCCCTGGCAAACCAGTGCCCTTTTATTCTGTAAATCCAGATTCATAGTCAGCAATGCAAAACAATGACTTTATATTTTTGTTGCAATAATTAATCAAATAAAATCTTTTATTCTATGAAAGAATTAATCAATGAAATCAGTACTAAGGCGGGTATTAGTCTTGAGCAGGCTGAAAAGGCTGCACAAACTGTTACAGACTACCTGAAGAGGCATACTCCGCATTTGTTTCATGAGCAGTTGGATACGCTCCTGGCTGGGGGTACTTTAAGTGATTCGTTTAAAAATAAGTTAGGTAGTCTGAAGGATGATTTGGAGGATGCAGCCAGAAACATTGGAAAGAAAGCTGAAGAATTTGCCGGAGATCTGAAAAAGAAATTCTCCAGTTAGCTTGCTTCAGGCTTTTGAGTTCTTAAAATTGGCTTGTATACCGACTCTGGTCATCAGGCAGTCTTCTGATTTCTCATAACTCTGTTTGTTAAAACAAACAATGAAGTTGAATTTGATTCTTTGAATAGCTGCTAAAATTTTACTTTTGGCCTGCACGTTTTGTAATTGATGACAAATTCTCACCTGTTCAAATTACTGCTGGTATTCTTTTTTGTCTTTTCCGGGAGTTTACTCTTTGCCCAGCCTGTTAAAAGTTTTTCTGAAACCAGTGATGGCTTTGTAAAAGATATGCAAGCATTTCTATCTGCTACCAATAAAAAGGAAGCAGAAACCTTAATAAAAGAATTCCTTCCTGTATGGAATTCAGAACTGCTGCTGGCTTCACAAAAAGAACTGGTTTACAGGAACACCAATGATATGCTGAAGAAACGGCTCAAAGCATTTCCTGATTTTGCATTGTACCTGAAGGCAATAATTGGATTTGCCAACAGCAACCAGTCAGCAGATAATTTTAAGCAGTGGCATGAGAGTATGGCCAGAATGATGAAAGGCAGTGTTCGCAGGTTTAGTGATTACCTTGAAATTTGCAGCGATCTGTTCAGTGGTAATATTTTATATCAGTCAGCCAATGTCAGATGGTCAAGCAGGAACTCGTCCTATAATTTTGGATTTGACTCTCTTCCCAAAATTACATTCAGCGAAACGACCTTGATCTGTAATGCCAAGAATGATAGTCTTGTGCTGAATAAAGTAAAGGGGGTGTATTATCCTTCTCTGAAATTATTTTATGGAAACGGTGGAGTTGTCTCATGGGAAAGGGCTGGATTACCTGCAGCTGACGTAAATGCGGCATTGCAGCGGTTTACCCTGAATATGGCTGCATCCGAATATTCGGCAGACAGCGTAACTTTTTACTACAAGATGATTTTCCCTGAGCCAATGAAAGGGAAATTTTCAGATAAACTGCTGGCTAATGCTACTGTTGAGAATGCAACGTATCCCCGCTTTCAGTCTTATTCACTCAATCAGCAGATAAAAGACCTGATTCCGAATGCTGATTTCAGAGGTGGATTCTCATTGCATGGTGCAAGAATGATCGGGTCAGGAACTTCTGAAGGCGATGCACAGCTGATATTCCGATATCAGAATAAACCTTTAATGATTCTTTCAGCAAAGAGTTTTGTGGTCAGGCCGGAACGGGTAATGTCTGACAAGGCTGCTGTTGTTATTTACTGGGAACATGACGGCAGGAGGGATTCAATATATCATAGTGATATTGAATTTAAATACCTGACCAGAGAAGAAGAAGTAACCTTATTGCGTAATACTCAAACCAATAGTAATAGCCCGTTCTTTAATTCATTTCATAAGGTTGACATGTTTTGTGATGCAATAATCTGGAAGGTACGTGATCCGCTGATCAATATTAAAATGATTTCGGGAGGAGGTGAAAGCAAAATGATATTTGAATCGGTTAATTATTTTCGTGAACAGCAATTTCGCAAGCTTCAGGGGCTTAACAGCGAACATCCGCTTTATCTGTTGAGAAAATATGCGGAAACAACAGGTGCCCGGGCACTGTATGCAAGGGATCTGGCATCAGCTTGGAAAATAAGTGAAACTCAAATCCGCAATTTATTTATTGATCTGGCAGCGGAAGGATTCTTATCCTATGACTCGGAACAGGGAAAAGCAGTATTAAAAGATAAAGTCAACTTCTACCTGAAAGCAAATGTTGGTAAAGAAGATTATGATATCATTTCATTCAATTCGCTTATCTCAGGAAAACCGAATGCTACTATAAACCTGCTGAATTTTGAAATGACCATGCGTGGGGTATCAAGTGTTGTATTAAGTGATTCACAACAGGTATTTGTAGTTCCTGCAGAGCAGGAACTGGTATTAAAGGAAAACAGAGATTTTAGATTTGCGGGCAGAGTTCATGCAGGTCATCTTGATTTTTATGGAGATGATTTCTCATTTATTTATGATCAGTTTAAGCTTAATCTGAAAAATGTGGATTCACTCCGGCTGATGATCCCCGGAGATCAGCCTGACCCGTATGGCAGAAGACAGAAGATCCCGCTCCAGAGTGTAATTGAGAACCTCACCGGGGAGTTATTAATTGATCACGAAAACAATAAGTCCAGTTATCGGCAAAATCCTTCGTATCCGGTTTTTAACAGCAAAGGGGAGTCTTATGTATTTTATGAATACAAGCACATTTTCGATTCTGTTTACCGAAAAAGTAATTTCTATTTCAAACTGGATCCGTTTAGTATTGACAGCCTTGATGATTACAGCAAAGAAGGCATTGCGTTTAACGGGATATTTAATTCAGCAGACATCTTTGAGCCCATGCGCCAGATCCTACAGGTTCAGCCTGATTTATCATTAGGTTTTGCATTAAAAACATCAGCTGAAGGATTACTTGCCTACAAGGGGAAAGGTACCTTTTTTGAGAAACTTTATCTGAGCCATAGGGGATTGAGAGGCATTGGTAAAGTAAACTACCTGGCATCGGTCTCAGTTTCGAATGATATTCTGTTTTTCCCCGACTCGGCCAATTACGATGCAACAGAATTTGATATTCAGAAACGAACCGTTGGTAATACAGCCTATCCGCAGGTAAAAGCCAAAGATGTTTATATTAACTGGAGACCCAAACTGGATAAAATGTATGTGTTTAAGAAAACACAGAATATGGACTTGTATGACCGGAAAGCTTCCTTAGATGGCAATCTGGTTTTATCAACAGCCGGTGTTGATGCCAGTGGACGGATTCTATTTGACCAGGCCGAATTGCTGTCGGCACATTTTTATCTTAAACAATCTACGTTTGGAGCTGACACAGCTGACTTTAATCTGAACTCGGAATTGGATAAACTGGTTGCACTGTCAACCAAAAATATGAAGACAAAGATTGATCTTGATAAGCGGGAAGGTGAATTTGTATCGAATGGATCAGGATCGTATGTCAACTTCCCGATGAACCAGTATATCTGTTTTATTGAGCAGTTTAAATGGTACTTTGACAGAAAGGATATTCAGTTTCTTGCTCTGGGTGAAAAAGGGAACGAGACTGTACAGGGTGCTGAGTTTGTCTCTGTTCATCCGGATCAGGATTCACTCCGGTTTTTTGCACCTGAAGCAAATTATAGCCTGACCGATTATCACATCAGAGCTAAGCATGTAAAGGAAGTGCTGGTAGCTGATGCCTCAATTATTCCTGACGAAGGACAGGTTACTGTAGCCAGGCAGGCTGTCATGCAGACTTTCAAAAATGCAACTGTGGTTGCAAACACAACTACAAGGTTTCATACCATGCTGAATGCAGTTGTTAATGTAACAAGCAGAAAAAGCTATTCAGGAACGGGCGATTACAGCTACACGGATATGGCTAATGTTAAACATCTGATCCGCCTTCCGTTAATTGGTGTTGATACTTCCGGACAGACTTTTGCCAATGGCGAAATTGCCGAGTCACTTAACTTTTCTTTAAGTCCGAATATTCAGTATAAAGGTAAAATTACATTACATGCATCTTCAAAGATGCTTTATTTTAATGGGCTTGCACGGCTGAATCATGAATGTGAAGAGTTTAATAATTACTGGTTTTCATTTGCATCAGAAATTGATCCGTCCGGTGTAAATATTCCGGTTCTTAATCCGATTAGCGAATCAAAGGAAAAATTAACAGTTTCAGTTTCTATGTCAACAGATTCGCTAAATGTGTACAGTACATTTCTGTCTCCCAAAAGAAGAGCATCTGATAAGGACATCATAGCAGCAGAAGGGTTTCTGAAATTCAACGCTGATCAGAAAACCTATACCATTGCTCCACTGCCAGATGAGAAAACCGGCCTAATTACAGGTAACAGTATTACCCTTGCTGACCAAAATTGCCTTATCAAAGGGGAGGGAGAAGTTAGTTTCGGAGCTGACTTTGGACAGTTTAAAATGAAGGCTATTGGTTCATTGAAGCATGACTATTATAAAGACTCACTCGGGTTTGATCTATTCATAGATCTCGATTTTCTCTTTTCAGATGAAGCCTTGAAGACAATGGTAGATCAGGTTTTATTTAATCCCTCACTTCAGGCAACAACCGACAACCGACCGGAATATCATCGGGCAATTTTCAATATTTTAGGAAAACAAAGAGGTGACAAACTCATTGCTGATATGACACTTTACGGAGCAACCAAGAAGATCCCGGAAGAACTGCAGCATTCACTGGTCCTTCCGGAAGTGAAAATGTATTGGGATAAATTAACTCAGGCATTCCGATCAACAGGAGCTATTGGAATAGGATTTGTGAATAAACAAACAGTTGGACGGAAAGTAAAAGGCTATCTTGAAATTCAAAAAAGGAAATCGGGTGATGTGTTTAATTTCTATTTTGAAGCTAACCCTTCCACCTGGTATTATTTTAATTATGCACGGGGAGTCATGCAGGCAATTTCATCTGAAATGAAGTTTAATGATATTATTGCCAATACAAAGGAAGAGAAGCGGGCAGCTAAAGAAAAGGATAACCGGGCTCCTTATCAGTACATGCTTTCAACTGAAAGAAAGAAAGCAGAATTTTTAAAAAGATTTGCTGAAGAAGATTAGTTAGTGATTACACCTGCCAATACATTAGCTCTGATTGTTGCATACCTGCTGGGGTCCATTCCATCGGCAGTCTGGGTCGGAAAAATTTTCTACGGAATTGATGTCAGAGAATATGGAAGCGGAAATGCAGGAGCAACAAACACATTTAGGGTATTGGGCTGGAAGGCAGGTACTCCGGTCTTATTTATGGATACGGCCAAAGGCTGGTTAGCCGTAAAAATTGCCTGGCTGTCGGGTCTTTATCTTCCTAATTCCCAGCAGCTGATTAATTTTGAACTTGCCTTAGGCATCAGTTCGCTGGCTGGCCATGTGTTTCCGGTCTTTGCCGGCTTCAGAGGTGGAAAAGGAGTGGCAACCTTACTTGGGGTATTGATTGCTGTTCAGCCCTGGGCTGCATTATGGTGTGCTTGTATTTTTGTTGTTGTTCTGTTTATTTCACATTTTGTGTCACTGGGTTCAATCCTTGCAGCTCTGGCATTCCCTTTTATTATTATGTTAATTTATAAAGAAACCCTGCCGACTGTCAACTTATTCAGTATGGCAATTTCAATTCTGGTACTGACAACACATCAGAAAAATATAGAAAGGCTGCTAAGAGGAAAAGAACCAAAGGTAAATTTTCTTGGGGGTAAGAAGAAAAAATAAACCGGTCAGATAATTAGTTTCAATAGTTTCTTCAGACTTACTCTGTCCTCAATTATCCGGCTAACCTCTTCCAATGCGATTCTCTCCTGGGTCATACTGTCTCGTTCGCGGATTGTCAATGTATTATCCTCAAGAGTCTGATGATCAATAGTGAGGCAGTAGGGAGTCCCGATAGCGTCCTGTCTGCGGTAACGTTTGCCGATTGAATCTTTGGCATCAAACATACAGTCAAAGTCTAACTTAATGTTCTTCATAATTTCACGGGATTTTTCGGGGAGTGCATCCTTATTTACAAGGGGAAGAACAGCACATTTAACGGGAGCCAGTGCAGGTGGGATCCTTAATACTGTTCGTTCGCTTCCGTCTTCAAGCTGCTCTTCACAATATGATTCAGACATGACAGCGAGAAAGAGTCGGTCCAGCCCGATAGAGGTTTCGATCACATACGGAATGTAACTTTCGTTCATGTCGGGATCAAAGTACTGCAATCGTTTACCCGATTGATTTTCATGATTCTTCAGATCAAAGTCGGTACGTGAATGGATTCCTTCCAGTTCTTTGAAACCAAAAGGGAATTCAAATTCGATATCACAGGCAACATTGGCATAATGGGCCAGTTTGATGTGGTCGTGAAACCGATACTTAATTTTAGAGAATCCCATTGCATAGTGCCATTGAATTCGTTTTTCTTTCCAGTAATTATACCACTGAATCTCAGTTCCGGGCCTGATAAAAAACTGCATTTCCATCTGTTCAAATTCCCTCATTCGGAAAATAAACTGGCGGGCTACGATTTCATTGCGGAATGCCTTTCCGGTTTGAGCGATTCCAAAGGGAATTTTCATTCTCCCGGTTTTGTACACATTCAAAAAGTTTACAAAAATCCCCTGGGCTGTTTCAGGCCGCAGGTAAATAGTCTGTGCATCGTCACTCAAAGAGCCTAACTGAGTTGAAAACATCAGGTTAAACTGCCTGACCTCAGTCCAATTCCGAGTTCCGCTGACCGGGCAGACTATTTCCAGGTCAAGAATCAGCTGACGAAGGGCTGCCAGATCGTTTTGTTCAAGTGCATTTTTTAACCGTAAGTTAATTTCCTCTTTTTTTCTTTCAGATTCAACAACTCTGGGATTGGTTTTTCTGAACAGGTATTCATCAAAACTGTCACCAAACCGTTTACGTGCCTTTTCAACTTCTTTATCGGCCTTCGATTCAATTTTACCAATATATTCTTCAACAAGCACGTCAGCCCTGTATCTTTTTTTACTGTCTTTGTTGTCAATCAGCGGATCATTAAATGCATCAATATGCCCGGATGCTTTCCAGGTTGTTGGATGCATAAAAACAGCAGAATCAATACCAACAATGTTTTCATTTAACTGAACCATTGACCGCCACCAGTATTCACGAAGGTTATTTTTTAACTGAGAGCCACACTGCCCATAATCATAAACGGCACTTAAGCCATCATAGATTTCACTTGACTGGAAAATGAAACCGTATTCTTTACTATGTGAGATTACAGCTTTGAATTTCTCTTCGGCTGATAAATTCTTGTTTTTGCTCATCGGGCTGCAAATGTAGCCAGACAATTGATTTTGGTGATGCTGACAAAATATGCATTTCCTGCCTGCATGATTTAGTCTGTCTGTTAACTGAACCGCATTTGTTCTTCAGAGTTCATAAATAGGTGTAAATTTTAAATCGACTATCTTCTCATCAGCCTGTACTACCGGAAGGATTACATCCTCATAATCATTAATGAATCGCATTCAGTGTCCAGTATTATTGACAATTCTGGAACCCTGCCTGGTTGAGACCGGTATGGATATTTAAGCAGAAATCATAGCTTGTTGGAATTAAGAAGTAAGACTAGCAATGAATTTCTTTTGGAATTCAGCAGTTATTTGCGGACCTGCGAGTTCCTGACTTAAGAGATTATGAGAGTTTACAGATTAAAATAACTCAGGTAGATGAGTTGAAACTACCGAACAGTGACGAATTGAACTTAAGCAAAAGCTAATTCTGTAGAAATTCAATATTGGTATTTAATCAGCAGTAAGGTACATTTAAGAAATTGGCTGTTAGGATAATTGATTTACGGATAAATTGCAGGCTTGAAACATTGACTCATTCAGTTTTTTGACTGCCTTTTTTTGTAGAGTAATTAATTTTCAGTGCATTTACTTTCCGGAGTTCCTGTTTAAGATCAGTCACGATTCCCATTTTGACATCCTTATCAATTTTGAGCGAGAAGGTCATTTGAGGAACTACTTTTTCATCCCGTTGTTTACGTTCCATTTCAACAAACTGGGCAACCTCACCTAAAGAAGCATAAGAATCATTCAGTTGGATGCGAGGTTCTGTTCCAAACTTTGCCTGGTATTGCTGGGTTGGGGGTCCTACATAAATATAACTAACGAGCGATTTCTTTTCCAGTTTCTGAATTTCAGTTGCAGTAGGTGGCTTTACCTGAACTTTTAAGCTTGCATCGCGGATGGTAGTTGTTACCATAAAGAAAAACAGGAGCATGAACACAATGTCAGGCAAGGATGCTGTACTGATTTTAGGGCTTCTGCTTCCGAGTTTCTTTTTAAATCGTGCCATAGTTTACAGACCTCCTATATTTTTTGGTTCGGCTTCTGAAATTTTCATTGGATACATTTTCTGAATCTCCCTTTGCTGATCTGCCGGAAGATCATTAAACTTTCTTCCGAATTTATCTTGCGAAGCTTCATTTCGAAGTTCGTTATAAGCTCGCTTTAATTCATTTTGCACCTGAATATACATATCGTAAGAGGTGCCCCGGTCATTCTGCAACGAAATAACAGCTTTTTCAGGATTTTCTGAAAGATTGTCTTTTTTCCCGTTATTGTTGATGAACTCCTTTGCTTCATCTTTTAGCTTGCTGATATCGCTCCACTCACCTTCAACCAGAATCTGATTATTAGCATTAACAAGTACCTGAAAGACATTTCTTTCTTTTAAGGGAGGGGGTGGCTCCTGTTCATTCTCAGGCATTGGAGGGAGTTTGGTGCTAATTCCACTGTCCACATCCATGGTAGTGGCAACAATAAAGAAAATAAGCAACAGAAATGCTATGTCGGCCATTGAGCCGGCATTGATTTCAGGAACATCTCTGACTTTTGATTTAGGCATAGCTATACTTATTTAGAGAGAGCCTTTTTTATTTCTACAAAAATACCAACCAGTATTGCACCAATCCCCAGAACATAGCACATTACCAGCCCGGCACCGATCATTTTCGATTCACCATCCGAGATTTGATATTTTTCATTGGCTTGTCCACCTGAAATCAAAAAACTAACCAAAAACAGCCCCACCAGAATACCTAAACCAATTAACGTTCCTTTAGCTGCTTTAGGGTCTTTAAGGAGATTCCGTAAAGGAAAAATAATGACGGTTGCAACCGCTACAATAAGCAGCAGGTAGGTTATCCAAAGTCCAAAACTAATCATGTTGATAAGGTTTTAAGGATAAATAAACGAACGGTTATTTCTTATTGTACTTGTACTTTACAAGCATATCAATCAATGATATGGAGGAATCTTCCATATCATTAACCAGGCTGTCAATTTTTGAAACCAGATAATTATAGAATACTTGCAGAATCATAGCGACTAACAATCCGGCCAAAGTTGTAATCAATGCGATTTTAATACCACCGGCAACCAGGCTGGGAGAAATATCACCGGCAGCTTCAATGGCATCAAATGCATTTACCATTCCGATAACAGTTCCAAAGAAACCCAACATCGGAGCCAATGCAATGAAAAGAGATATCCAGATCAGCCCCCGTTCAAGGTTTGCCATCTGAACTCCTCCATACGACACAATTGATTTTTCAACCAGTTCAATTCCCTCATCTCCCCGGTCAAGACCCTGATAGAAAATGCTGGCAACCGGTCCTTTTGTATTTCGGCAAATCTCTTTTGCTTTTTGAATTCCTCCTGAAGCAAGGGCTGATTCAATTTCAGTTAATAGCTTTTTAGTATTGGTTGTACTCAGGTTCAGATAAATGATTCTTTCAATAATAATTGCCAGACCCAAAATCATGCAAAGCAGAATGGGGGTCATATATAAAGGGCCTCCTTCAATAAATTTCTGCTTTACAATCTGATGGAATGATTCGTTTGTTTCCTGAGCATTTAATAAACTCGCTCCTCCATCCTGTGCAAAAACAGCTGTCGTTGCAAGTAAGGCCAGTACAAAGAGTAATGGCATTGAGAACATTTTTTTCATAACAAAGTTGTTTAGAATTTTCAGATTTTAATGTTTTAAGCTTAAAGTGGGTGCAATGATAAGAAAATGCTTGAAAAACAAATTGTTGTTTTTTTATTTAAAAAATTATACAGGAATCCGCTTTCTTGCTCGGATACACAAGCATTTACTGGCCTACAACCTTGAAGATTTCAGCCAGATCAGGAATAAGGATGATTTCAATTCTGCGGTTCTTCCTGCGAGCTTCTGCTGAATTAGCGGTATCTACCGGCAGGTATTCGCTTTTCCCCGATGGTGTAAGCTGGATAGGCTTGATGGTTGCCTCTTTCATCAGAATTCTTACTACAGAGGTAGCGCGTAAAACGCTTAAATCCCAGTTATCTTTAATACAGTTTGTGGTAATTGGTACATTGTCTGTATGGCCTTCTATTAGAATTTGAAGATCCGGATTTTTTGCCAATGCCTGTGCTACATCCCTGAGAGCAGCTACTCCGGCCTTATCAACCACAATGCTACCCGAAGAGAACAAAAGACGTTCTTCAAGCGACACATATACTTTCCCGTTCCGTTCTTCAACCGTAATCCCTTTATCTTTATAGCCAATCAATGCCTGAGTCAGGTTATCCTTTAATGCTTTCAGGCTTGAGTCCTGCTTATGGATGAGGCCCTCCAGTTCACTGATCCTGGATTCCCGGGATTTCAGTTTGCTGTTAGTCTCGTTCAAGGCTGCTTCTTTTTTTCTTAATTCATCTTCTTTCCTGAATAACTCTTCCTGGGCTGACTGGAGGGAAGCCAATGCTTTGCGTGTTTCATCTGCTTTACCTTGACTCAGTTTTTCATTATTAGAGAGCAACTTCTCATAAGAGTTTGTGAGCTCATTATACAGGCTGGTCAGTTTACGGTATGCGATTCCGTTATCCGTTGTATCTTTTTCAAGCCTTGATTTGTCAGATTTATAATCATTTACCGATTTAGCCAATTCTTCATTGCGGGTTCGTAGTTCCAGGTTTTCGGCTCTTGTAGAAGCAAGTGCTTCTTCACATTTCTCTTTTTTTGCTGAAACATCTTCAAATTTTCTGGCAGGGATACATCCCGAAGCAAAAAATGCAGCCAATGCAACAAAGAGGTAAAAATTAAATTTTCTCATTTTGATTGTGGTTTTATTTTTGTGGTAACAAAACAGATAATACTAAATGTAAATTTCATGAACAGTTAATATCAAATTTACGTATTACGTGTTTAGTTTTAAACAAATGAATGTAAATACACAAGGATAAATGGAATCACTTAGCAAAAACTGGATTACAGAAAAGTACATTGACTTTGAATATAAAAAGTATGTTTTACTGGCATGGCTTCAGCATGTGAATGATAAATTCAGCGATATAAAGCTTTATCCTTCACTGAGTGAGTTGATTGAACATTACCGGAATGTCATTGCTTTAAAGGAAAGCAAACATAACCTGTTTGACCAGTTTCCGGCAAAACTTTCAGGCACTGATCTGAAGAACTTTAAATTGATGTATGATAAACTGATTGAAGATGACACACTGATGCAGGAAATTGAAAACATCATTTCTTTTTCTATTCCCCAGTTTGAGAAATATCTGACCGATGGAAAACAATTGTATGATTTTATTGAATCCAAAATAAATATCTACCCGGTGGGAGTAGTCCCGTTAAATGTAAATGAAGGCTATATCTTACTGTTGGTTCCCGGTACACGGGAAACACAGGTGTATGAATACCAGGTCACACTAATTGAAAACCCGAATGAGAAATTAAGAAGTATTTATACAAAGTATTTATGCAACTTCACCTTATCAATTACGAATACTGTTGAAAGTATCAAGCAGGAGCTGATTCGCTATAACCGGAGTTTTCCGAACCCCGCTACTTATGCGGTTGAATCATCCATTTACCTTCCGGTAGATGAAACAATGTTACCGCTGGCTAAACGCTCACTGATGAAATTTTATGTTTCCGGGAAATAAAATTCTCAGTTCAGTTTCTTTCCTTTTTCGTAACGGGTTGTTTTAATTAATTCTCCTTCTTCATTGTACTCTTTCCACTCGCCCTGCTCCAGGTTGTCCGAGTAATTCCCTTCTGACTGAAGTTTCCCGTTTCGCCAGTAGGTTAATGCCGGCCCATCAAGAATTCCGTTTTTGTACGTGTATTGAATGCTGATTGATCCATCATCAAAAAACCATTTACTGATGCCATCTCGTTTCCCGTTTTTATAGTTTGCTTCTTCCTGTCGCTGGTTATTCTCATAAAATGCTTTAATCTCACCGTTCAACAAGCCGTCCAGGTAGTTTTCTTCAAAAGTGACCTGATTACCGAATTGCCATTTGATTTTTTTACCATTAAGTTTTCCATTTATATAGTTTTCTTCCTTTTCAAAATATCCGTTTGGGTCAAATTCGTAACGGACTCCATTCAGGATGCCATTTCTGTATTCTTCCATTGAAGATATTCTTTGAAAAGCATTCCAGGTTCGCCATAATCCCATTTTCTGACCTTTGTATAAGGATCCCTTTTGAAACAAGGCTCCACTTTGCGTATAAACTTCGCAGGTTACCCAGTTTTTATCACCCGGGTCTGATATGAAGACAGTGTCTCTGATAAGCGGTGACTGCCCCTTTAAAGCCAGGCCAGCCAGTAAAAAGAATAAGATCAATACAGAAAATTTCATAACAAAATCTATTTTTTGCAAATTTGAGTAATTGAAACTTTTAATTTTAGTAGAGCACTCAACTGTGTATCTTCGCCAGCAGTATTCAATTTTTATGAATCTAACAACACTGAGTGCAATGAGCCCGATTGACGGGAGGTATTGGAGCAAATGCATGGAGCTGGCATCTTATTTTTCAGAAGGTGCTCTAATGAAATTCAGAATCCAGGTTGAAGTCGAATATTTTATTGCACTGTGTAAATTGCCGTTACCACAGTTAAAGCAGGTTAATCCTGGAATTTTTCAATCCGTCAGAGGAATTTACGAGGAACTGAATGAGACTGATTTAAAAAGGATCAAAGAAATTGAGCGGACAACCAATCATGATGTAAAAGCAGTTGAGTACTTTCTTCGTGAACGGTTTAAAGATCTGAGTCTGGAGAAATATCAGGAGTTTATCCATTTTGGACTTACTTCACAGGATATAAATAATACTGCTCTACCACTTTCAGTAAAGCTGTGCCTGGAAAAGGTATATCTTCCATTGATGAATTCACTGAAACGCAAATTGAATCAATTAGCAGCAAAGTGGAGTCAAATCCCAATGCTTGCTCATACGCATGGGCAGCCGGCTTCACCTACCATGCTGGGTAAGGAAATTAGTGTTTTTGTGGTTCGGCTGGATGAGCAGCTAAGGCTGCTTAAAACAATACCACATGCGGCAAAGTTTGGTGGTGCAACCGGTAATTTCAATGCGCACGCTGTTGCTTATCCGAAAATTGACTGGAACCGGTTTGCCGGGAAGTTTATTAATTCATTTGGCCTGTGTCGTTCTTTCCCGACAACACAAATCGAACACTATGATCATTTTGCTGCATTGTGTGATAATTTAAAACGGCTGAATACTGTTTTGATTGACTTATCCAGGGATGTGTGGAGTTATATCTCAATGAATTATTTTGTTCAGGAAGTGGTCAAAGGTGAAGTTGGTTCTTCGGCAATGCCTCATAAGATTAACCCGATTGATTTTGAAAATGCAGAAGCCAATCTGGCAATGGCCAATGCTGTTTTTGAATTCCTGTCTGCTAAACTTCCTGTATCAAGATTACAGCGTGATCTGACCGATTCAAGCACTCTCAGAAACGCAGGAGTTCCGTTTGCTCATACTGTAATTGCACTGAAATCATTAATTAAAGGCCTGGAGCGGATTAAGCCGAATGAAGCAGAAATAAAAAAAGATCTGGATGAGAACTGGGCAGTTGTAGCAGAAGGAATTCAAACCATTCTAAGACGTGAAAAATATCCTGACCCGTATAATGCTTTGAAAATGCTGACACGGAAAAAAAAGAAAGTAAGCCGGAAAGAAATTCAGTCTTTTATTAATTCACTGGATATTAAAATTTCTGTAAAAAGGGAACTGAAAGCACTTACACCTTTTAATTATATCGGAATTCAGACCAGGCAGAAAAGGTAATATATGATGATCAGCGGATTCACCTTTGTCAGAAACGGAATCCGGTTGGATTACCCTTTCAGGGAATCCATTTTGTCAATGTTACCGCTGGTGGACGAGTTGATTGTTGCTGTTGGGAATTCGGAAGACGGTACGCGCAGGGCAATTGAACAACTGAACTCTTTCAAAATTAAAATTATTGATTCGGTATGGGATGATTCGCTCAGAGAGGGTGGAAGGGTGCTGGCTGTTGAAACTAATAAGGCAATGGCTTCAATCACACCCAAAGCAACCTGGGCAATTTATCTTCAGGCAGATGAAGTTATCCATGAACAGGATTATGAGGCAATCAGGTTAGCCATGCATCAGTATAAGGATGACCCATTGGTTGAAGGATTTCTGTTTAACTATATTCACTTTTACGGTTCATATCTTTATTATGGAGATTCACGAAAATGGTATCGCAGAGAAATCCGGATTCTGCGCAATGATCCGGCTGTTACTTCCTGGAAGGACGCTCAGGGATTTAGAAAGAATGGGAATAAACTGAAAGTTAAAAAAGTTCCTGCTTCAATCTTTCATTATGGGTGGGTAAAGCCCCCTGAAAAGCAACAGTTGAAGCAGAGAGCGTTTCATCGCCTATGGCATGATGATTCCTGGCTGAATAAAAATGTGGGAGAAGCAAAAGCGTTTGATTACTCGCAAATAGATTCCATTGCTTTGTATCAAGGTTCGCATCCGGAAGTAATGAAGCAAAGAATTGAACAAATGAACTGGAGCGTGTCAATTGATCCAGGAAAGAAAAAATTATCTCTGAAAAACCGGTTTCTGATGGAAGTCGAAAAAGTGACCGGATGGCGGGTAGGCGAATACCGGAATTATAAAATAATCTGATTCTCAGTTGTCACCGGTAAATTCTTTGTTTTTTTCAGAAGCAGTAGGTGAAGCATGATCGCGAACCGTTTGATTCTTATCCGTAACATGAAAAATTTGTTTCTGAAATAACAGAATATAGAGCATTCCGCAAGTTATGGAAGAGTCTGCAATATTGAATACCGGCCTGAAAAAGATAAAATACTCACCTCCCCAGATGGGAACCCAGGTAGGGAAAGTTCCGCTTAAAAGTGGAAAATAAAGCATATCTACAACTTTACCATGGAACCACGAAGCGTACCCTCCATCCGAAGGAAACATGGTAGCTGCACTGAACTCACTGCCCGAAAAGATTTTGCCATAAAACACACTGTCAATAATATTGCCCAGTGCACCGGCAAAAACAAGCGAAAGGGCAGTTACCCATTTGGGGTTATCATTCCTTCGGATGGTTCGAAACAGGTAAAAACCAATAACTGCTAAGGCTGCAATTCGGAAGAAGGATAAGAATAGTTTGCCAAAGGCACCTTCAAACTCAAAACCAAATGCCATTCCGTTATTTTCGGTAAAGTGGATAAAAAACCAATCGGTTATCCGGTACTCCTGACCGAGATACATGGTGGTTTTAATATAAATTTTAACAGCCTGGTCAATCAGTATAACCAAGCTGATTATCAGGAATGATTTTCTGAAAGCAGGACGTGAGAGCAAGTGCCGTAACCGTTTAATCAGATCATTCTCAGTTACCGTACTGTTTCATTTTTGCTTCGATACTTTGAGTGGTATGAGGAACTGCCAGCAAACGTTCTCTTGGAATCAGCTTACCGGTTACTCGGCAAATTCCATACGTTTTGTTTTCAATCCGTTTTAAGGCATTCTCAAGTTGTTCAACATATTTTTTCTGGCGTAATGCAAGGCTACTTGCTTCTTCCTTTGCCAGGGTTTCAGAGCCATCTTCCAGCATTTTGAAATTCGAGCCGGTATCATCTGTACCATGCTCATTCAAAGTTAGAAGAGAAGACTGTAGGTTGTCTAATTCAATCCGGGCATCATGAAGTTTGCGCTCAATCAGCGCCTTGAATTCTTTCAGTTCTTTATCGCTGTATCGGGTTTTATTGTGAGATGCATCCTGAGATTTCTTTTCAGGAAGTTTTACATCTGGCATCTGGCGCATGGGAATAAAAGTAGGAGCCGGTTTGGGTTTCATTTCCATTGGTACATAAACCACATCAAATATCCGAGGTTGCGAAGATTTTTCAGTTTCAGGTTTAGGTGCCGGTTTTCTGCCTCTTCGCTTTGGTTCGTTTAAGGAAAGCCGTGTTTTGGTTTCTGTTTCCGATTTAACCGGATTTTTCCGTTCAGTTTTAGCTTCTTTTTTTGAAACCGGTTTTATGGTCTTTTTTGAAACCCGTGCAGTTGTCTTTTTAGGTACCTTTTGAACCTTCTTTTTAACAACAGTCTTAGTTTTGTTTTTAAGTACCTTCTTTGCCGCAAGTTTCTGCTTTTTTACAGCCTTTACAACTTTTTTACGGGTAGCAACCTTCTTAATTTGCTTTTTGGCTTTTGCTGGTTTCTTTTTACTTTTTGTTGCCATAATGTTAAATTCTTTCAATCGTAATGAATGTTTTAATATGGTTTTCCAATTCAATTTCAATGGCAGGTTGCTCAATCTGGTCTGTCAGCTCAAAATCACCTGCTAAAATTTCCGCGCAAATATAATTCAAATTGTCTGAGACTGCATTATTCAACTCATCATGCTTTTGAAGCTTAATACTGATTTTGTCTGTAACTTCAAAGCCCTTCTCTTTTCGAAGATTCTGAATCCGGTTAATCAGTTCACGTGCAAGGCCTTCATTTCTGAGAACAGGAGAAATGTTCAGATCTAAAGCAACAGTTAAAGTCCCCTCTGAATTGACAACCCAGCCGGGCATCTCATCTGTTAAGATTTCAACTTCATCAAGGTTTAATGTGATCTCATTGCCATCTACTGATTTGAAGAGGAATGTACCGGAGACTTCAAAGTCAGAAATCTGCTGCTGATTCAAGGATAAAAGAGCTTCAGCAACCTCTTTCATCTTTTGCCCCAGTTTCTTTCCTAATTTTTTATAATCAGGTTTTATTTTTTTATTAATCAGTCCTTCGGTATGGTCAATGTATTCGATTTGTTTTATGTTAACTTCTGAGAGAATAATTTCTTTAACCGATTCAATTTTTGGCTTTAACGAAGCATTCAGTACTGGGATTAAAATCCGCTGGAGTGGTTGGCGGACACGAATGGATACCTTCTTTCTGAGGGAGAGTACCATACTGGAGATTTTCTGTGCCAGTTCCATTCGTTCTTCCAGTAACTCATCAATAACCGCATTGTCAGATAAAGGAAGGAGTGTAAGATGAACGGATTCGGGTTTGGTGGATTTATGATCTGAGGTTGCCGGGATAAGGTTTTGGGTCAGATTTTTGTAAAGCCAGTCTGAAAAGAAAGGTGCCACCGGACTACATAACTGAGCCAGAGTCATCAGGCATTGATAAAGGGTTTCATAGGCAGCTCTTTTATCATCGCTCATTTTATACTTCCAAAATCTTCTTCTAGAGAGCCGTACATACCAGTTACTTAATTGTTCATCTACAAACGCTTCAATCGATCTTACTGCCTGGGTGGGTTCATAATTATTAAAGTCAGAGGATACAGATTTAACCAGGCTGTTCAGTTTGGACATGATCCAGCGGTCTAGTTCAGATCGGTTTTGAACGGCAATCACTTTGTTTTCGTCAAAAGAGAATTCATCAATGTTGGCATAGAGGGAAAAGAAGGAGTAAGTGTTAAATAATGTACCGAAGAATTTCCGCTGAACTTCAGCAATTCCATCCGAATTGAATTTCAGATTATCCCAAGGTGGCGCATTTGAAATCATATACCATCGGGTAGCATCCGGTCCGTATTTTTTAATCACTTCAAACGGATCTACTGCATTTCCAAGACGCTTACTCATCTTATTTCCATTCTTGTCAAGAACCAGTCCGTTGCTCACTACATTCTTAAATGCAACAGAGTCAAACAGCATTACAGCAATAGCATGAAGAGTAAAGAACCATCCCCTGGTCTGGTCAACTCCTTCAGCAATAAAATCTGCAGGAAAGGCAGTTTTAAAATCACCGGCAAACGGATGGGAATGGCCGGCCTTTAGTTTTTTATGGTCAAGTCCCCATTGAGCATAAGGCATTGATCCGCTGTCAAACCATACATCAATCAGGTCAGTTTCACGAATCATTTTTTTTCCTGACTTTGAAACTAAAACAATTTGATCAATATAAGGCCGGTGAAGGTCAACTCCGGGATGATTCAGCGCAAGTTCTGGATTGAATTTGGTTTGAGCAGGTAGCGGGTTATCAGTCATCCATCCGGCAGCCACTGATTTTTCAATTTCAAGATAGAGCTGATCAATACTGCCAATACAGATTTCTTCTTCTCCGTTTTCTGTTCTCCAGATTGGCAGTGGAATTCCCCAGAACCGGGAACGTGACAGATTCCAGTCAACCAGGTTTTCAAGCCAGTTGCCAAATCTTCCGGTTCCGGTTGAAACCGGTTTCCAGTTGATGGTATTGTTCAGTTCAACCATCCGGCTTTTAAATGCTGTGGTTTTTGCAAACCAGGAATCAAGCGGATAATAGAGCACCGGCTTGTCTGTCCGCCAGCAATGCGGATAGCTGTGTTCAAATTTTTCAACTTTAAAAGCCTTTCCTTCTTTTTTCAGTTTTATGGCAATTCGTTCATCGGTGCTCAGGTATTTCTTGCCTCCCTGTTTTTGTCTTTCAATTTCTTTTTCTTCTTCTGAAAGAAACTCTTCTTTCACATATTCACCGGCAAAATCAGTTACTTCTTTTACAAACCGGCCTCTTTTATCAACCAAAGGAGAGACCTGGCCATCTTCACCCTTTACCAGAATGGATGAGATCCCGTTTTCGTTGCAAACCCTGAAATCATCAGCTCCAAAAACAGAAGCAGTATGAACAATTCCGGTTCCGTCTTCGGTTGTAACAAAGTCGCCAGCAATGACTTCAAATGCTTTTCCTTCCGGCCGGACATACGGCATCAATTGCTCATACCGGATTCCGGTCAGGTCACTGCCTTTAAAACGGCTGACTGCTTTCCATGGGAGATTTTTATCGCCTGCTTTAAAGGAAGAAAAGCTGGTATTCTCATGCTCCGGTTTAAAGTATTTGGATACTAACTCCGCTGCCAATACAACCGAAACGGGTTCAGCTGTATAAGGATTTAACGTGTCAATTAGTAAATAAGAAATGTTCTTGCCGACTGCCAGGGCACAGTTAGAAGGTAAGGTCCACGGGGTAGTAGTCCATGCCAGAAAATAGACTTCAGCACCTGCATGGGGAAAAAGTAGTTTTGACTTTTCATCAGCTTTTACTTTGAACATTGCCACAACTGATGTATCTTTAATCATCCTGTAAGTTCCTGGCATATTCAGCTCATGTGAACTTAACCCTGTTCCGGCAGCAGGCGAATAAGGCTGGATGGTATAGCCTTTATAGAGCAGGTTCTGTTCGTAGAGTTTACTCAGCAAATACCAGCAACTTTCAATGTAGCTGTTGTTAAAGGTGATGTAGGGATGGTCCAGATCAACCCAATAACCCATTTGGCGGGTGAGGTCGTCCCAAATATTTTTATACTTCATCACCTCAGCACGGCAAGCTTGATTATATGCCTCTACAGATATCTTTTTGCCAATATCTTCTTTTGTGATACCCAGTGTTTTCTCAACACTCAGTTCAATAGGCAATCCATGGGTATCCCATCCTCCTTTTCGCTTAACCCGATAACCTTGCAAAGTCTTAAACCGGCAGAAAATATCCTTAATGGTTCTTGCCATAACATGATGAATGCCGGGCAGCCCATTAGCTGAAGGCGGACCTTCATAAAAAGTAAAATCAGGGCAATTTTCCCGCTCAGTGATACTTTTTTCAAAGGTTTGATTCTTTTCCCAGTCATCCAGAATCTGCTGAGCAATAGCCGGAAGGGCAAGTTGACGGTATTCGGGATATACTTGACGGCTCATGACAATCTTAAAATAAAGGGCGGCAAATGTAAGGAGTTAAGATAAGGAAAGTCTTTTGCCTGGATGATCTGCTAAACGTTGAGTGGTGTGTTACTTAAGAGTTAAGTCTAAAGAGGTTTACTTTTGCAATTACATGAGAACCGGGTTTATTTTACTAAGTGTTGCCGTGATATGCCTGTCTTGCAACCGGAATCAACATGTTATTAAGCCTGTACGAACCGGGGTTACAGAATCAGTTTATGCATCAGGAATCATTAAAAGCAAAGATCAGTATCAGGTGTTTTCAGAAGTGGCAGGAACCATCAGTAAGGTTTTTGTAACCGAAAATGAAATGATAGAAAAGGGAAGCCCACTGTTTTTTATTTCAACTGAGATGCAGCAACTTTCCATGAAAAATGCAGAACTGGCAGCTTCACTGACCGATATTTCTTCAAATTCCAGGAAACTGGAAGATGCAAAACTTCAGAGTGAACTAGCATTTCAGAAGATGCAGAATGATTCCCTGCTTTATCTCAGGCAACAGTCATTGTGGCAGCAGCAGGTAGGCAGCAAAGCAGAACTGGAGCATCGTGAACTGAGTTATGAGAGTTCAAAAACAGCGTGGGTAACTGCAAGAAACAGATTTAAAGATTTAGAAAAACAACTGACCATTGCTTCAAAACAGGCATCGAATAATATTGGAATTGCCGCTTCACTGGGTGGTGGTTATATACTCAAAAGCAAGATTTCCGGAAAGGTATATTTTATCTATAAATCAATGGGAGAACTGGTTTCACCTCAGAATCCCCTGGCTGTTGTTGGTTCAGCTGTTGAGTTTATTATTGAATTGAAAGTTGATGAAAATGATATTTCCAGGATTAAACCAGGCCAGAAAGTGCTTGTTACGATGGATGCTTATAAGGGAAAAGTGTTTGAAGCAAGAGTTACCAGAATTTTGCCTTTCATGGATGAACGTTCAAAAGCATTTATTGTGGAAGCTGTTTTTTCAGATCATACCATTCAGTTGTTTCCAAATATTTCACTTGAAGCAAATATTGTGATCGGGGAAAAGCAAAATGCACTGTTGCTGCCGCGTAATTATGTTGTTAATGATTCGGTCGTTTGGAAACGGAATGGTGATCAGGTTATTGTTAAAACCGGACTTTCAGACTATCAATACATTGAAATCCTGTCGGGACTTGACTCTGCAGATGAAGTAAAAGAACCGATCCAATGAACTACAGGTTAATTGCCGGTATTTCCCGCTCTTTATTAATGGCCCGTTTAGGTCAAACCGTTGTTGCTGCCATTGGAGTTACCTTCAGCATTACTATGTTTATTGCACTTTTAAGTTTTATGACCGGACTGAATAATATTCTTGACAGTCTGATCGTAAACCGGACTCCACATGTCCGCCTGTATAATGAAATTAAGCCCAACGATCAGCAGCCGGTTTCACTTTATAAGCCTTCGACTGAAAATTATCATTTCATCCATTCGGTTAAACCAAAAAAGGATTTTTCACGGATCCGAAACAGCCTTGCCATTATTCAGTCACTCAGGCAGGATAACCGGGTAATGGGAGTTGCACCGAAATTGAGCGAACAGGTTTTCTATAATGTAGGCTCAGTGGATCTGACCGGGATCATTAATGGAGTGGATCCCGTGGAAGAGAACCGGCTTTTTTTTCTTGATGATTATATTACAACAGGGAGTTCTGAAGCCCTAAAAAATACGACCAATGGAATTATTCTTGGGAAAGGTATTGCCGACATAATGATGAGTAAGATTGGAGATGTAGTTACGGTTACTACTGCACGGGGAAACAAAGTTCAGCTTAAGGTTGTTGGCTTTTTTCAGTCAGGATTAGCTGACTATGATAAAGTAAACAGTTTCACATCCTTGACCACAGCTCAGAAGATTGCTGAAGTAGCATCAGACTACATTACTGATCTGCAGATAAAATTGTTCAACATCAAACAGGCACCCACATTGGCTGCCGAGTTCAAAAAGATTTATGGAATTCAGGCTGTGGATATTCAAGCTGCCAATTCGCAGTTTGAAACCGGAACATTTGTCCGAACGCTGATTTCTTATTCTGTTGGAATAACACTGCTGGTTGTTGCCGGCTTTGGGATTTATAATATTTTAAATATGATGATTTATGAAAAGATGGATACGATTGCAATTCTGAAGGCAACCGGATTTACAGGTAAGGATATTAAATGGATTTTTATCGGGATAGCACTCTTTATCGGGTTCTTTGGTGGGGTGGCTGGATTAATAATCGGATATGTTTTATCAGCTGTCATTGATATAATTCCATTCGAAACTCAGGCACTTCCAACAATAACCACCTATCCGGTCAACTACAATCCGTTCTTTTATCTTATTGCTATTAGTTTTTCAATTGTAACAACTTACCTGGCAGGTTTTTTTCCGGCACGTAAAGCAAGCCGGGTTGACCCGGTTATTATCATCAGAGGAAAATAGAAATGACTTCGGTTATCAAGACACACAACCTGGTTAAATATTTTAATGACCCTGTTTTGTTTAAAGTTATTAAAAACATCAGTTTTGAAATTACCAAAGGTGAATTTGTCTCAGTTATAGGAAAGTCAGGCAGTGGTAAATCAACCTTACTTTACATTCTGGCTACAATGGATTCTGATTACCAGGGCGAGTTGCTGATTGAAGGTGAAACAGTTTCTGATAAAACAGAAAAGGAGCGGGCTTATATCAGAAATAAGAAAATCGGATTTGTATTCCAGTTTCATTATCTGTTGAACGAATTTTCAGTTCTCAGAAATGTCATGCTGCCAGCTTTGAAAGCCGGAGAACGTGAAATTGACGAAATTGAACAAAAGGCCTTTGAAAAACTGAAACTATTAGGAATGGAAAGTCATGCAAACAAAAAACCACATCAGTTATCGGGTGGTGAGAAGCAGCGGGTTGCAATTGCCCGCTCTCTGATAAATGATCCGCTGATTATAATGGCTGATGAACCAACAGGAAACCTTGATAAGCACAACAGTGAAATTGTTTTTGAGATATTCGGTAACCTGGCTTCAGCTTTTAATCAAACTTTGTTAATCGTAACTCATGATATTGAATTTGCCTCTAGAACACATCGGATTATTGAACTGGAAGATGGCAGGATTTTATTTGACCGGAGAAACTGATTATTTGAGACTGAATGCCTGCCCGCTGACTGAAGAATAATTCGTATCCGAAAAATTGAGGGATGCATCATAAATATTCAGCCGGTTTTTCAACATTTTCCCGTTAGCCATATAACTGACTACACAATTTACCTTTTGCATTAAGTTCGGAAGAATAAGTTTACAGGATGTTACTGATGAATTTATATCCTCAAACTTTACCATAACAAATCCATCGGGATCGGTAATCTCAATTGAAGACGGTGTAGCAGCCAGGGTCGAGAAATCTGCATACAAGTTAAATGTACTCTTCAGGTCAGGGAATACTGAGATTTCTTTTTCGTTTTCTTTTAATCTGAAAACAACTACTGCTCCAATCAGTGCAGTTTCCCGTGTCAGGTACATTGACCTCACCCGGTAGTAAACTTCGGCTGAGGTAATGTCTTTATCATACCATGTATACTCATTCTTATTTTCACCTTTGAACATAGCAATAGTTTCAAATTGACGGCCATTTTCAGATCGTTCCACAAAATAGTAATTGAGATGTTCCTCATTACCGGCCTGCCAGCTCAGTTTTACTTTTTTATGATTAATCTCAAGTGAAAGCGGGTCTGTTTGTGTATAACCTGTAGTTGAAAACAACATCACAAAAAGAAGATGAAGAAATAGAAAACGGGGCATAACTTTTTTATTGATTTATACTTTGGATTAAGGGAAAAGTTATCTGCTGTAATTAAGATTCTGAGCGCCTACATTTGCACAATGCTGTTATTAACACCCTCCGGTTTTGCAGATTATGAGTTGATAGATTGCGGGGAGTTTGAAAAACTGGAACGCTTCGGACACTATGTTCTGATCCGGCCTGAGCCCCAGGCTGTGTGGAACCGGAAATGGGACAGAGCCGAATGGGAGAAAAGAGCCCATGCCTGTTTTGTTGCCAAATCAAGTTCAGCAGGAATCTGGCAAAAAAGAAAAGATATGCCTGACCGGTGGTATATTAATTACCGTAACAAACCGGGTATGGATTTAACATTCAGGCTGGCGCTAACCTCCTTCAAGCATACCGGTATTTTTCCTGAACAGGCTGTTAACTGGGATTTTATTTATTCGTCAACTCAAAAATTAAAACAGAAACTGAATGATACGCCAAGGGTGCTGAACTTGTTTGCTTATACAGGGGCAGCATCCCTGGCAGCAAGTTCGGCAGGAGCCGAAGTGACCCACCTAGATTCAGTCAAACAAGTTGTGAACTGGGCAAAAGAAAATATGGATTTAAGTAAACTGAGTAACATCAGGTGGATTGTGGAAGATGCTATGACTTTTGTGAAGCGGGAGGTAAAACGCGGAAAACGTTATCATGGAATAATACTCGACCCGCCTGCTTACGGGCATGGAACGGATGGCAGGAAATGGAAACTTGAAGAAATGATTCAGGAAATGACCAACCATGTGTTCAGCCTTGTTGAAGAAAAGCATTTTTTGATGATGAATACCTATTCATTGGGTTTTTCATCACTAATTCTTGAAAATTTGTTCGGCAACTTCAGTAAAGGTCCGTTTGAAACAGGAGAAATCTATCTTCAGAGTTCAACTGGTCAAAAATTGCCATTAGGTGTTTTCGGCAGGCTGGTTTCAATCTGAGAAAATTGTTCAGGAATTAAAATACTTTTGTCAGCTTCTATTTTGGCAGAAAGCCTAAATGGCCCCGTAGTTCAATGGATAGAATAGAAGTTTCCTAAACTTTTGATACAGGTTCGATTCCTGTCGGGGCTACCATTCCGATCCGGAAATGCTAAAAATCTGATTGTTATGCAGGAGTTAAATCCTAATCAGGAAACCGGTTTTGATGATTTCATTCCCTGAACTAATTCAGGGGAATTGAAGAGGCCAGTGAACAATATCTGATTTGTTATATTTGCTGTCGGTTAACGGTTCGGGCGTAAGCACGATGAAAAGGGAATCAGGTGAGAATCCTGAACAGTCCCCGCTGCTGTAAGCTTCACCAAAGCCTTTCGCAACCTCTTGCCACTGTTTGAAGTAAGACGGGAAGGCGCGAAAGGGAAGCAAGTCAGAAGACCTGCCGGTAACCACATCAATTGAAGTCTTCGGAGGAAAGACGGCTTGTGGTTGACTATTTTCTGCCAGCAGCATATTTTCTTCGATTGTTATAAGCAGGTAATGAAAAAGCAACTGGGTCTTTTTTTTATATGTGTTTTGCTATCAGCTGCTGTTAAAGCACAGCAGGATACAGTGTGGCTGAAAACGGCAGAAATAACAGCCGGGCGGATGAAACTTTTTGCAGCGGGAGTCAGGGCTGAATCATCTGACTCATTAGTTCAGCAATTGTTTGCTGGAGAATCGCTAAGTATGATTCCGTTTTCACCTTCCTTGGTTGTCAAAGATTATGGTGCGGGAGGCATTGCAACAGCTTCAATCCGCGGCATGGAAGCCCGTCATACCGCTGTTTTCTGGCAGGGGGTTCCCCTGCGAACCGCTTCACTGGGACTTACCGATCTCTCATTAATCACAGCAGGGCCTGAAACTGAAATTTCACTTTATAAAGGGAGCGTTACCTCCTTATTTCATACCTCAACTTCAGGTGGTGCTTTGATTCTTAAAGAAAGATTACCCTTTAATACTGCTCTCAGGGCAAAAGTCAGAGCCGCAGATGCAAGCTTTGGAAGAAGACAAGTCGGAGTAGAACTGGTAACCGGCAGTGATAAACTGGCAGTTTCAACCGGTGCTGATTACTTAAATTCAAAAAATGATTTTCCCTATATCAACAACACTAAGGCAGGAAATCCAAAAGAAAGACTGGCACATGCTCAGGAGAACAGGTTTTCGGCCAAGGCAGCTGCGCGCTGGCAAGTTAATGGCGGTTCAGAATTACACTTTGCTGCCTGGTATCAGTTTACAAACAGAAATATTCCACCCATGATGATTCAGAATATAAGCCGGTCATCACAAAAAGACAGTTCGTTCAGAGTAGTGATCGGGTGGAGGAAATCAGCCGGATGGTGGTCTTGGCAAATTACTTCAGCCTGGATGGATGAACATCAGCGTTTTGATGACAGCCTGTCGGGAATTTATTCTAAGAATAATAACAAAATGTTGTTTAATGAAGGAGCGGTTATAATAAGCCTGGGCAGACAAATAAGCTCAAGAATTTCGGTGGTTTACTCGCACAATGAATTTAACTTCAGAGAGTACAACGGAAGAAAATATTTTGATGAATGGTCGTTGTCGAATGCATGGAGTCTTGACCGGGAAAAGTTCAGATCATCAATCTCCAGCAGGATTATGAGCCGGAATGGCAGCTTCATTCCTGTTTCTTTTTCAGCAGGTACTAACACAATTCTTATGAAGGATTTTACCCTCAGGGCATCAATCTCAAAGAGTGTTCAACTGCCAACCGGGAATGATTTGTTCTGGCATCCGGGAGGTAACCCCGGTCTGAAAGCAGAGCATGCATTCTCAGCAGAAACCGGATTTGATTTTAATGTTCTGGCATTTGCTGAAGCAGCCATAACTGCTTATCAGATTAGTGTGGATAACTGGATACAATGGATACCGGTTAGTGGCGGCTTGTATGCACCGGAGAATATCAGGAAAGTGAATTCGAGAGGAATTGAGTCAATAATTAAGATTCCGGTACAATGGAAGGAATTTTTGTTTAAAACTGAGTTCAAATATAACTTTACCAAAGTCGTAAACCGTTCATCCGGCCAGTTGCTTGCCAATGATATTCTGCATAAACAGCTTATCTATATTCCCGAAAGCAGCTATTCGGTTGCTGTGAATTTGATTTATCGGGATTTAACACTATGGTTTTATTATATCTATACCGGGTTGAGGTTTACAACTGCTGACCATTCATACTATTTACCGGCTAACCATCTGGCTTACGGAGCTGTCTCTTTTAACATTTCAGGTAAAAACATATCGGTACAACCTTATTTAAGAGTAGGGAATTTGTTTGATTTTACCTATCAGATTATTCCTTATCATCCAATGGCGGGCAGAAGCCTGTTAGCTGGAGTCAAAATTAATTTTAACCATAAATAAATTATAAAATGAACAAGAAGATGAAAACATCCATTCAATTAATTGCTTTATTACTTATTGCATCCACAATGACCTCATGTAAGAAAGATGAGCCGGAAGAAGAACTGCCAACGGAATATGATAACGGTTATATTGGACAGATGATGATCTTAAACGAAGGAGCATTTGGAAACGGTAACGGATCGGTTGATTTTATAAATCCTTCAACCGGTGAGCGAACAGCTGATGTATTCAACAAGGCAAATAATCAACCATTAGGAGATGTAGTTCAGTCAGCCTTTAGATACGGGAACCAGATTTTTATTGTAGTGAACAATTCACAAAAGATTGAAGTTGTTCATCCGGCATCGTTTAAACGGATTGCAACTATTACCGGGGTTCAAAGCCCTAGATATATCTTACCGGTTAGTAGTTCGAAAGCCTATATATCTGACTGGGGCGATAACTCCGTAAAAATTGTTTCGCTGGGGAGCTATTCAATCACAGGAAGCATACCGGTTAACCAGAATGGTCCTGAGCAAATGGCTGCAACTGCTGGAAAACTTTTTGTTGTGAATGGTGGTGGATTTAGTGATGACAGCACAGTTACAGTTATTGACATTCAGACTGACCAGGTGATTACTACACTAACAGTAGGTGTAAATCCTAACAGCATTGTAAAAGATGAGAATGGTAAACTCTGGATTCTTTGTGGAGGAGATGTTGGTCTTGACTGGACGGGCGGTACAGCAGATGATATTGCAGGTAGTTTATACCGGATTAATCCGGATGATTACAGTTACGAGCTGATTATATCGTTGGCCCAGGATGAGCATCCGCTTAAGCTTACCATAAAGGGTTCAAAGCTTTATTTTCTTAAAGGAATCAGTGGATTTGAAGGTGAACCAATGGTAATGAATATTACAGATACAGCTCTTCCGTCAGTACCTTTAATTAGCAAGACCATGTATGGACTGGGAGTAAACCCGGATAACGGGGATATATACGGTTGTTATTCACCATTTTTTGGTCAGAGCGGATATATTTTCAGGTATTCCCATACCGGTGGCCTGATGGATTCAGTCAAGGCCGGAATCGCTCCCTCGGCAGCAATCATGAATAAGTAAGATTACTGATTTTTAAGATAAACAGGATCGGTGGTAATGACATTGCTTCGATGCAAAGCACGGTCATAAACATACACTTCAAAGCGGAAGGTTCCTTCGGGTGCAACTACATTCAGTCCGGTAATTTCCAGGTTAATAATGATCTCACCGCTGATTGCTTTGTTGCTGCTGTTATTTTCGATATAAGGAATCCGATATCCGTTGACTGCCGAAACCGGTAAGGGAACAAAGTCTCCATTCTGAAGAATGAAGTAGGTAGCATACAGGTTATAGTAATATTCACTTCCTGGGTTAAAAGGAGGCTGAATGTCTTCTGAACGCAGTCCCAGGTCGCCATCACCGTCAGTAAAAGTAATTGTAAGCACCAGAGCAGAATCAACTCCGCTCTGGTTGGGATAACTTATAAGTGATTTAAATTTTATTACAGGTTCATCCGGAAATTGCTCATACTTCTTACAGGAAAAAAGAAGGATTAAAATCAGAAGAACTGCAATCTGACGGTACATCGTGCAAATGTCGAAAAATTTAACAAACGAATTTAATCTCTTCGTAAGCGATAAATCAAGGCAGCTCGGAACATCAGACCATCCGGTGCAGAGAGCCCGGTTGCTGTTATATTTCCATCTCTGATTCCGGTTTTGTAATTTCTGAAGAAGGAATAACCTGCCTCAGCATTCAGAACCAAGGATCCTGAAAAATAAAAATCAGTAAACAGAGCCGAGTAATTATCCCTCATACTTAGATAATATCCGCTTTCATACCTGAATGATTTGGTAAATGACCGGAATATACCTCCAGCGTGAACCTTGCCGGGAACTAATTTTATTTCGGCAATAAAATTGGTTGGTAGTAAGGTGCTGATCAAAAACCGTTCAGAAATTTTCCAGTCAAAACCGGCAAGCGGAAGCATAAAAATCCCCGGGTAATCTGTATTGATATAAAATCCAAACTTATATTTAAATTTTGCTGATTGATGATAGGAATGAATGGTCGCAAAGCCTGCCTGATAGTCATCTCCAGTAATGCTTTTTAAATCCGAATTCAGTCTTCCAATTACTATGAAAACAGATTTCCATGCAGTATCACACCAGGTATGGGAAAACAGCAGCGGAAGAGAGAGCGAATAAACCGGGACACCATCCGCAGCTGCAATTTTTTCAAAAGACGGATTTAGACCATACACATTGCTGCCATATGAAAAACCATAAGTGAAATCAGTGTGCAGCCAGGAAAGATTGGCAGCCGGTTCACTTAACTTTGGTAAGTTGATGTAGCGGACTGCAACCAGGTCTGTCCAGGGTTGGGATTTTAATGAATCCAGCGAAATAAAGCTGAATGTTAAAATCAAATAAAGAATAGCGACAAGTTGCTTATATTCTGAAACTTTTGAGTAACATTGCATAGAATTGGCAGTAAAAAAATGAAAAATTTTATTCCTGTTTTGTTTCTTGTCTTTTTTAGCTTTTTAGGCAATGCACAATCATGGACAGGAAGTTATACCATGACAGTTGAAAACAGCAAATCAAAAGAGCCGGTTACTGTCTTTTTTAATTTTAAAGATAACAAGATGGCAATGGATCTGGTTGTCGGTAAAAATCCGGGTTTAGTGAGAACAATTTTTGATTTTAAGAACATGACTATGACCAGTCTTGCCGAGAAGGAGGGTGCTCCCCGTTATGCAATGGTGGTAAAGTTGACAGATGACCTGGTTGAAAAGCAACCTGATGAAATCAAATTGACTCAGACCGATGAACAGCAAGTAGTTGATGGCTTTAACTGCCGGAAAGCAATTGCTGAAAGTAACGGTGAAAGAACAGAAATGTGGCTTACCAGTGACCTTAATCTATCGTATGAAAATACAGCTGGCAGAATGCCAAAAACAAAGAACAGTCCGGTATCAGGTTATCTTTCGGGACTCAGGCAATGGCCAGGGATTGTAGGATTCCCGGTAGAAATGGTTTCGTATAAGATTAACACGCCCGAAGAAAAAAGCATAACTCGGTTTTCCGATTTTAAAGAAGGTAAAGTCAATGAAAACGTTTTCGATCTGAGGAGTTACCAGGTCATGGAAATGCCGGATTCCGGAAACAGAAATTAATTTATTATCATGTGATTATGGAAGAAAAAGATAAAAATCAAAATCAGTTAAATATCGAACTCAGCGAAGAAATAGCTGAAGGTATTTATTCTAACCTGGCAATCATTACGCATTCAAACTCAGAGTTTGTTGTTGATTTTGTCAAAGTCATGCCCGGAGTGCCAAAGGCAAAAGTTAAATCACGGATTCTGCTGACACCTCAGCATGCCAAGCGATTACTGAATGCTCTAGCAGACAATATTTCAAAGTATGAAAGTGCACATGGTACCATTAAGCAGACAGAAGCCATCGGGTTACCACTAAATTTTGGTGGTCCGACTGCCCAAGCCTGAAGCCAGCAGTTGCAGAATAAGCAGGATTTTCTTTAGTACGAGAGCGTTAATTTGTTCACCCAGTGGTTAAATGAAACTACTATTTGTAACTCCGTATTATGTTCCGGCATGGAGATATGGAGGTCCGCCAAAATGTATTGCTGACCTGGCAGAATATTTGGCTGAGCATCACTCCTGCCAGGTTGATGTGCTGACATTAAATGCAAATGGACCAGAGTCACTTTTTGCAACAAATCAAATTGTTACACAGCAAGTTAACGGAGTAACAGCTCATTACCTGCCCCGTTCAAAAAATTTTACAGGATATGCTTATTTTAATTCGCCATTGATAAAAAAAGCATTGCGTGGTTATACTGATGTGGATTTGATCCACGTTAATACGCTGTTCAATGCATTTTCAAAGATTGGGATGCAGTTTGCTGTGAAAAATGAAATTCCGTTTATTCTTACTCCGCACGGTATGTTGAGTGATTATAGCCTGCGGAAATCTTTCTGGATAAAGAAAATTCACCGGTTCTTTTATGAGGATAACCTGCTGGCGAATGCATTTGCAGTGCATTTTACTGCAGCCGGAGAATCAACAAGAGCGGTTATTAATAAGAGAATCCGCAAGGAGATAATACCGATTGGTTTTAATTTTAATTCACAGGAAGGATTTATAGAAAAAAAGGACCAGCCTGTTCTGAGAATGATGTTTCTTGGAAGACTTCATGCGATAAAAGGCCTGGAACCGTTTCTAAGAGCAATGTCATTACTTGAACAACGGGTAAAAGACAGAATCCGGTATAACCTTTATGGAGGAGATGAAGAGGGTTATCAACAACATCTTAAACAGGTTGTTGAACAACTTAACCTTCAAGAGATAGTAAAATTCTGCGGACCTTTAAGCGCAGAGAAAAGAACAGAAACATTTCATAATCACGATGTGCTGGTATTAACCAGTTATCATGAGAACTTTGGAATGGCTGCTGCAGAAGCACTTGCTTCAGGGCTTCCGGTATTGCTTTCTGATCAGGTGAGTCTGGCTCCTTTTGTTATTGAAAACCGGTGTGGATGGGTAACACCCATCAATGAAAATGTTATCAAAACGAAAATTGATTCCGTGTTTAATACTACACTTGCAGAACGGAATGCAATGGGTAAGCGCGGATTTGAAGCAGTACGTTCTGATTTTTCTATGGAACAGGTTGCTGGTCATTTTATAAAATTATATACCGAAGCAATTGAGTTAGTCAAATAGTAATAAACTAAGAAGTTTTGAAATGAAAAGAATAGTCCTTGTTTTTATGGTGGGATGGCTGGTAATGGCTTGCTGTTCCTGTAAGACAAACAACCATAGCGAAGCTCAAACGGAAGTGGAAGCAGTGGATACTTCTGCAGACTATGATGAGTTATTTTCAAATGCAGATACCCTTTTGCTGAACAATGAAAAACAGGTTATGTTCTTTCTGCCGGATGATGATGAAATTAACCGGATGGCTGAGCAGGATACCGTAGGTGAAATAATTGAAGTAATCAGTGATTTTGTCTATTACAGCAGCATGGTCTGCGATACATTAGGAACTTCAGGAATTTTGTGTGCACCGGTAACCTCAAAAGTAATCATAGCCCATCCAGCCGGTACTGACTTGTTTATTTTCAACCGAAGGGATTCTTCCCAATATGTTACCGGGATGTTAATTTACGATGGTGTTACAAGCCCTGAGGTACATTTCGGAGTAGCCGATTATCATGAATGGATGCGGATCATAAATGAAAAATTCGGTCTGGGTAAGAACTGATTACTTAATTGCTTCCATGTACAAACTCACTTTAGCAAGAGTTGTGTCAAATAATCGGGTCTCACGCATCACAGGTGAATTGCTTTGACCCCATCGTGAAAGATAAATTTTTTTAAAACCAGCCTGCCTCAGCATGTTTTTAAGTTTTGATTCATTAAACCAGTTGATATGCAGATAGGGCAATTGTTCTTGTAATTCTTCAGGACATCGGCTTGTGCAATAATCAAATGCTTCTTCAGGTGCCATAGTTTTAAAAAGCTGTTTGAACTCTTCGTCAGAGATTCTGTTTTCAGCCCCAACCACAGCCAATTCCGAAACAGTAGATGCAAAATCTTCAAGAAAAACCTGCGTCAGTGAAGCCTCAAACAGGGGTATCTTCAGATTAACCTTGCTGAAACTTCCATCCTGGTATGCATCTTTAATCCAGAAGAAAAAATCGGTATCATTATTCTTCCAGGCATTATATGAAAGCATGATATCCGGAACAATAATCCGGAGTATTCCGTTAGGTTTTAAAATCCGGTAAGCATCTGTTAGAAAGAAGCTGACCGCTTTATTAGTAATATGTTCAAGAGTATGCGATGAATAAATAAGTTCGGCAGTGTTGTCTTCTATTGGTAATGATTTGAGACTCATCAAATTATGGCTCATGGCATAATTACCGGGCAGTTTACCCTTAAAATTATCAATTATTGTCCATGCCGGATGAAAAAAGGCTGCCTGGCCAACATTATAAAATCTCCGGTTTTCAATTGATTCTTTATTGAACAGGCGTTTATATAAAGCCAGATTATAGTTTATAACTGTAAACCGGATATCAATGCCGATTTTGTATAAAAGATTTTTTATTAGTTTTCTCAATTATTAGCTTAACTTTTGTAAAGATTTACTTATCCTCTCAATTGCATTAACTAATTTCTCATCTGCGGCTGCATACGAAATTCGTAAACAATTGTTATCACCAAATGCTTCACCTGTAACCAGGGAAACCTGTGCATCTTTAAGCAGAAACATACACAGGTCTTCAGGTGTATTAATAACAGAACCGTTATATTGTTTACCAAAAAAGCTACTTACATCCGGGAACACATAAAATGCTCCTTGTGGCTGATTCACTGAGAGTCCTGGAATTTTACTTAAAAGATTTACAACCAGGTCACGCCTTCGCCTGAAAGCAGTTTGCATCCGGATGGTTTCGGGATCATTGGAAGAAATGGCAGCAAGTGCAGCTCGTTGAGCGATTGACGATGCAGCGGAAGTAAATTGCCCCTGCATCTTGTCACACGCTTTTGTAATCTGTTTGTCAGCTGCCAGGTAACCGATTCGCCAGCCGGTCATCGCATAAGCTTTGGATACTCCGTTAACAATAATCACCTGATTTCGGATATTCTCAAACTGGGCAATAGATTCATGCTTACCTATAAAATTAATATGCTCATATATTTCATCAGAAATGATAAGAATATTCGGGTGTTTTGCAAAGACTTCACTCAGAGCTTTCAATTCATCGAATGAGTAAACAGAGCCGGTAGGATTGCAGGGTGATGAGTAGATAAACAACCGAGTCTTTGACGAAATGGCAGCTTCAAGTTGTTGAGGTGTTATTTTAAAATCCGATTCAATAGAAGTAGTGATAAACACCGGAGTACCCCCGGCAAGTTGAATAATCTGAGCATAGCTGACCCAATACGGTGCCGGAACAATTACTTCATCACCCGGATTGATAGTTACCAGAACAGCATTGGCAATTGACTGTTTAGCACCCGTAGATACAATAATCTGATCGGGTGAAAAGATTAAGTTATTTTCATTCTTGAATTTCTCACAAATTGCTTTTCGCAAATCCATGTAACCAGAAATGGGCGGGTAATGTGAATACCCTTTGTCAATTGCTTTTTTAGCTGCTTCCCTAATATAAACTGGGGTTATGAAATCGGGTTCACCAAGACTTAAGGAAATGATGTCAAGCCCCTGTTCCTTCAGTTCCCGGCTAATACGTGCCATGGTGAGGGTCTGTGACTCTTGTAATTGCTCAATGCGGTCTGATAACTTAATCATGAATGGTTGAACGTAAGAAGTTAACTATTGTTTTCTATAAAAAACGAGGTCATGTTCTTTCCTGAGTTGCTTTTCAGCTGAGATAAACATATTCATCTTTATCTCTGAATTCACAGGTAACATGTTCCTGCATGGTGGTAGATAATGTCATTCCAACAAAATCGGCTGAAACAGGATATAGCTTATGATCCCGGTCCACTAGCAAGACCGTTCTTAGTTTCTTTAAATCAGCATTCAGCATTTTACGCAGAGAATAGGTAAGCGTTTTTCCTGAATTGAGGACATCATCTACCAGTATCACTGTTTTTCCACTCATCTCTTTTGAATCAACCGATAGCTCAATTGGTTTTTCGAGCGGATGCGATTTATCAATCCTGACTTCAATAAGTCTTGTTTTTAGTTTGCAGATCTTGTTTAAGACTTTTTCAATTTTAGCTGCCAGGGTAAATCCATTTTTACGAATTCCGGCAATAAGAACCTCTTTTTCATTGTAGCAATCTTCATAAATCTGAAAGGCAATACGGTTAATACGTTGTTCAATCTGCTCTTTATTCAATAACAGGATTCGGTTTTGTTCTGTCATAGCTCAAACGTAAGTCTTTTTTTGTTCGGGTAAAGGTGGCAGTACAAAAAAGATTAACAGAGTTCTCAATGCATTGTTTTAGCTGCAGCCGGTTTGAAAGGGGAGATTCCTGCTTAGTAAATCCAGATGAATAGAGAAGGAGTAATTAACATTGGAACTGTAGAGAACTTTTAAAGAGAAAGAATCCAAACCATCGGTTAGTCATTGACCTTTGGCAGTGAACATTGATTTGTTTGTTGCCTGTAAGCCCAAACTTCAACAATGGTACTTTAAAGTTCTTTATGAATGGGAAAGAAAAACAGTAATGCCGAGAGGAAGGTATTTGTCATTGACACTTCAGCTATCCTTTTTGATCATAATATTATATTCAATTTTAAAGAACATGATGTTGCCATTCCGATTACGGTTTTGGAAGAAATAGACCGTTTTAAAAAGGGAAATGATGTAATCAATTTTGAAGCCCGTGAGTTTATCCGCAGTATAGATAAGCTGTCATTTAAATATTCCCTTCAAGACTGGATTCCCCTCAATGGTTCTACACGGGGCAGATTCAGGGTGTTGATGAATGAAAATGGGAATGGGGTGGATGCCAACCAGGTTTTCCATGAACGAAAAGCTGATCATAACATTATCAATGCTGCTCTGGCATTAAAGGAAGAAATTACAGACCGGAAAGTAGTGTTGGTCTCAAAGGACATTAACCTCAGGCTGAAAGCAAGGTCACTTAATATTGCTTCTGAAGATTATCAGACTGGAAATATTCAAAGCCCTGAAACCCTTTATTCGGGAAAGACATTATTAAAGAACGTATCCCGAAAAGTAATTGATCTGATTTATCACAACGGTTCGTGTCATTACCGCGAACTCATGAAGAAAAGGCCGGTTGCCAATCATTATTTTATTCTGAAAACAAAAAATGAATCAACATCGGCACTGGTATTTTACAATCCTCAGACTGAAAGGATAGAGCGGGTAACAAAGGAAACCTGTGCCGGAATCCGGCCCCGGAATGCAGAACAAACCTTTGCTATGCATGCTGTGCTTAATCCCCATATTAAATTAGTATCCATACAGGGAGTTGCCGGAACCGGTAAAACTCTGATTGCCCTGGCATCTGCCATTTATCAGAAAAGTAAGTTCAGGCAGATTTATCTTTCCCGGCCAATTGTTCCGTTAAGTAATAAAGACATCGGATACCTGCCGGGCGACATTAAGTCAAAGATCAATCCCTTCATGGAACCTCTTTGGGATAACCTCAAGTTTATTCAGAACCAGTACAAGGAATCGGATAAAGAGTTTCAGAAATTGAATGAAATGATTGAAACTGAAAAATTGCATATTACTCCCCTTGCTTATATCAGAGGAAGATCCCTTTCTAATATTTGTTTTATTGTGGATGAGGCCCAAAACCTTACACCTCATGAAGTTAAAACCATCATTACCCGTGCCGGTGAAGACACAAAAATTATTTTTACCGGTGATATTTTCCAGATAGATTCCCCTTATCTTGATTCACACAGTAACGGTCTTTCAGTAATGATTGAGAAAATTAAGAACAATCCGCTTTACGCGCACATTACACTGGAAAAAGGAGAAAGAAGCGAACTGGCAAACGTTGCCGGTCAATTGATGTAGTATTCAGCATGCTGACGTTGACAGCTACTGAAACTTATTTCTTATAAAAGGAGATAACCTCACCAATTACCTTATCCTGTTCCTGATTTGTCATATCATAAAAAAGAGGAAGCCGGATCAGGCAGTTAGTAAATCGGTCAGCATGGTCTAACTTTCTCTTAGCGTGAATCTTTTTATAGAATGCAGACTTGTGAAGTGAAAGATAATGAAATACAGCCAGGATTCCTTTGCTTTTGAGGTGTTTTAATAAGGCTGAGCGTTCTTTCAGGTTGCGACAAACAAAATAAAACATGTGAGCATTATTAGTTGCATAGCCTGGAATAACCGGGAGTCTGATTTTCCCTTCTTTCTCCAATAAAAGCATTGCTTGGTGGTATTGAGTCCACAGTAATTTGCGCTTTTGTTGAATCTGGTCAAGGTGTTCAATTTGTGCAAATAGGAATGCAGCAATGATATCTGAAGGCAGAAAGGATGAACCGATGTCAACCCAACCATATTTATTGACTTCTCCCCGGAAGAAAGCACTTCGGTTGGTTCCTTTTTCCCGGATAATCTCAGCCCGTTTAATGAAAGGTTTCCGGTTGATGGCAATCATTCCGCCTTCTCCGGAAATAATATTTTTGGTTTCATGAAATGAAAATGCTGCAAAGTGGCCGATGCTACCTAAAGGTTTGCCTTTGTAAAATGAATCAATCGCCTGGGCAGCATCTTCAATAACCATCAGCTGGTGTTTGCTGGCAATTTTCATAATCGGATCCATGTTGCAGCTAACACCGGCATAATGAACCGGCAGAATAGCTTTAGTTCTTTTTGTAATAGCCTCCTCAATTAAGTTCTCATTCATGTTAGGCTGATCAGGATGGCTGTCAATAAAGTGGATTCTTGCACCCCTAAGTACAAAAGCATTTACAGTTGAGACAAACGTGTAGGAAGGTGAAATTACTTCATCCCCTGGCTTGATATTACTTAGAATAGCTGCCATTTCAAGCGCATCAGTACAGGAAGTTGTTAATAATGTTTTCAGGAATCCATAGCGGTGCTCAAAATACTGCTGACACTTTCTGGTAAAAGCTCCATCTCCTGAAATCTTTCCGGAGTGTACAGCATCTTTAATATAGTCCAGTTCTTTGCCGGCAAGAAACGGCTTGTTAAAAGGAATTTGCATGAAGTCAGAAGGTTTTTTTGTCTATAATATAAATCGGCCGGTTTTTAACTCCTTCAAATGTTTTCCCAACATACAGACCAACAATACCAATAAATGCCAGAATCAGGCCTGAAAGAAACCAGATTGAAATAATGAGACTGGCATATCCAGAGACAGAGAATCCCGTTGTCAGACTTTGAATAATATTATAGAGTGCATATAAGAAAGCCAGCCCGGCTAATATAAATCCGGTTTGGATGGTAATCCTGATAGGGCGGTCACTATAAGCCAGAATAATATCAATTGCCAGATTCATGAGCCTGCTGAAATTGTAAGAAGTCTTGCCTTCATCCCTGGCTGAATGTTGAACAGAAATGGAAGCACTTTTAAACCCTACCCATTTAATCATTGATGGAAAGAAGCGGATGCTCTCGCGCATCTGGCTGATGGCATTAATGACTTTCCGGTTATAAATACCGAAATTGGCAACAGTACTGTCAAGTTGAGTTCCGCTGAGGAATGTGAGGGTTTTATGGAAAAGTTTCGAAAATAACTTTTTGAATAAGCTGTCTTGTCTCTTTTCACGTCTGGCTAAAACAATATCATAGCCTTCTTTTGCCTTTGAATAAAGACGTGTAATTTCTTCCGGTCTGTCTTGTAAATCACAGTCCATCACAATCACCCATTCTCCTTTTGATTCATCTAATCCGGCAGTAATTGCATAATGTTGTCCAAAATTACGGCTGAGTTTGATTCCTTTTATCCGTTTATCCTTTTGGCATTGGGACAGAATGGCATCCCATGAGTTCCCAGGACAGCAATCATCAACTAAAATAATTTCAAAATTCTCATCAATTGATGATAGCTCTTTTATGAGCCGCTCAACCAGTTTGGGAATAACTTTTTCAGCTTTATAAACCGGGCTTACAACTGAAATTAATGGACGGGTTTCCATAAACTAATTCTGATGAATGGTGCGGGTTGAATCCATAGTGGGTTTGAGGAGCAAAACTGCAAATAAAATCCAGACAGGTGTTGCCGGAAGGATATACCTGAACTGCATGATGGAGGATGCAGCAATAACAGTAAAAAGTAAAAGCCAAATGCTGATAAAGAGCATCATTAAGTAGGGAGATCTGCCTCTATCCCTGAATAAAAATACAAGCATCCCAAGAAATCCTGCAGACAGAATCAGGTAATAAAGCAACATAGCAAATAGTTTAATACCTTTTTGCCACAGAGCCATTTTTGAGAATGGAGGGAAGGGTATGAGCATGGTAGCATTTGATTTGAGAAGGGAAAAAAAGCGTATAACGGGATTAACCAGGTAATATCGGACCGGGTTATGCTGCCGGAACCGGTCAGCCCACCGCTGTGCAATCGAAGCGGCCAAGATGTTATTCGCTTCCAGTTCTGCAGCATTAAGGTGAAGGGTATCCAGGCTGGCATTGAAAATCCTTTTGAGTTCAATCAAGGAGTCAACGGTAATTCCTGAGTCAAAAATAGAGGATTTAAACCTGAACTCCCTGGCCTTTTCTAAAGGTGTAAAGTGAAACCATTCAGCTTCCGAACCTTGATAAAATTCACCGGTTTCACCTCCCCATGCGTAGATAAGTTGCCTGACAGCAATCGCTGATTTCCGGTATGCACCATATTCACCATAAGATTCAGTAAGTGAAGTTTCAAGCGGAATAAAACGGTGAAGACGGATATAATTCCTGGTTATCCAGGCAGCTTCAAAGACAATAAACGGAAGTGAGAAAATAATCGAATAACGCAGCCAGCTTTTTAAGGAAAACCCTTTCATCAATAACATGAGAAGCGGAAACAGAATTAATAAGGTTCCCATAAAAGGCCGGAGAAAAACAGCCCAGGCCATGAATAGACCTGCTAATAAGGCATCCCGGTGTCTTCTTTTTTCATAAAACCGGTAACTGAAAAAGAGGAAAAAGCAAAATGCAGATACAGAAAAACTTTCAGTCAGCGTGAATAAATCAAATACAAAAAGATGAAAACTAAGCAGGATTAAAAGAAATACCGGCAGGAAAGCCCGTTGATCTTTAAAAAGCCTGACAGCCAGCGTACTTAGCACGACAACTGACATAGCACTTAAAATGATCTGAAAGATAATGAGCAGGTTAATTGCAATAGTCTTGTTTGCCAGAAGACGTAAGAGGTAATATGGAACCATGTAGCCTGGCATTCGGCCTGCAAACGGAACTCCGGGTTTACCCTTGTAATCCATTACTCCATGTTCGAAATAATGTTCAACCGGAAGCAGAAAGAAATCATAGTCATCCTGATAAAAGACCAGGCCTTGCATCCGGTCGGGAAATTGGCGGGATGCCGAAAAAATGACTAATGAAAGAAGAAAAACCCTTAAAAGGAAGGCTGCCAAGAACCACCTGAGCAATTGTTTAACAGGCATAGCTTTTCGCAGCAAAGATGTTAAATTGTATTCAGGTTTTGTTTGTTAAAAATTGAACTTCTCAATTGACCGGAAAAGACTCATTTCGGCTACCTTTACCCCATCAGGTACATGATTATTAAACACCGTATTCCGGCATGAGGGATCTTTTTCATTTTTTATGGAAAAATAATTTTTCAATTCTCTTTCTGTTGCTTGAGAGCCTGAGTTTTTATCTCTTATTTCAGAATAACCGGTATCACAGCACCGTCTGGTTTAATTCAAGTAATCAACTGACTGCAGAAGTTATGAACTCGCTTAACAGCGTAACTCAATACCTGAGTCTTCGGAGTTCGAATCGAAAGCTGGCGGAAGAAAATGCCCAATTGAAAAATTTCATTACTTCAATTAAGACCAGTAATCCAGACTCACTGATGATGCAGGACTCAACCGGTCAATATATCTTTTATCCGGCTCAGGTAATTAATAACTCTTATACTTACCGTAATAATTATCTGACACTGAATAAAGGTTCGTTAGACGGAGTGCAACCCGAAATGGGAGTCATTGCACCCGATGGCATTGTTGGGATTATAAAAGATGTATCACCTCATTATTCGACTGTGCTAAGTGTACTACATAAGAAAACCAGGATTAGTGCCGGCTTTAAAAACAATAAATTCTTTGGCTCACTTTCCTGGCCGGGATTAAAATACAATGAGGGTTTGTTAAGTGATGTTGCCAGGCATGTTAAATTTCAGAAAGGAGATACCATTGTAACAACCGGATTTTCGACACTCTTTCCTGAAGGGATTATGGTCGGAACTGTTAAAAGCTGGGATACCCGGGCCGGAAGTAGTTTCTACTCAATCACGGTTGAATTCAGTACTGATTTTGCCAATCTGACCTGGGTTTATATTGTCAATAATCTCAGGCAAAAGGAAATTCTTGAACTTGAATCACAATCATTAAACAATGATAACTGAAGCATTGTTCCTCTTAATGAGATTTCTTCTGCTAACAGCCCTTCAGGTGTTGTTGCTTAATAATATTCAGCTGAGCGGATATATTAATCCGTACATTTATATCCTGTTTATCCTTGTGCTTCCCGTCCGGTTTCCGAAGTTATTATCGCTGATACTTGCTTTTATATGCGGGTTATCTATTGATTTATTCACAAATACAGCCGGTATGCATGCAGCTGCAACTGTATTAATGACCTATTCCCGCCCGGCTGCACTTCGCATCTTTTCGCCACGCGATGGCTATGAAGCTGAATCGGTACCTTCAATGAATAAACTTGGATTTAACTGGTTTGTTGTTTACGCATCGGTAATGATTTTAATTCACCATTTTGCTCTTTTCTTTATTGAAGTATTTACATTCAGCGAATTCTTTCATACTTTAACGAGAGTTCTCTTTAGTGCAGCTGCCAGCCTGCTTGTAATTCTGATTGCTCAGTTTCTTACCGGAAAATTCGAATTCGAAAAATGAACCGTAATAAGCGAATTGTAATTGCCGGAATCTTTACGGTGGTCATTCTTATTTACCTGGCCAGGATGTTTTATGTTCAGGTAATTAATGAGAGTTATAAGTTATCAGCCAGTAATAATGTCCTTCGTTATGTAATTGATTATCCGGCCCGTGGACTGATTTATGACCGGACAGGTACACTGATGGTTTATAACGAGGCAGTTTATGATCTGATGGTAATTCCAAGACAGGTGAAAAGCCTGGATACTGCAGAGTTCTGCAGGCTGCTGGATATTACCAAAGAGGAGTTTATTAATAAAATGCAAACAGCCAGACGCTATAGCCGGTTTAAAAGCTCCGTTTTCGAAAAGCAGATTCCTCCTGAACAATATGCAGTACTACAGGAAAAACTGTATAAATTTAATGGGTTTTATGTTCAACCTCGAACATTAAGAAAATACCCAACCCGAAGTGCAGCCCATGCGCTTGGCTATATCGGGGAAGTGAACGAAAAGCTGATTGAAGAAAATCCGTATTACCAAATGGGTGATTACATTGGTATCAGTGGGATTGAACAGTCTTATGAAAAGGAATTACGCGGAAAGCGGGGACTTCGGATTGTAATGGTTGATGTGCATAACCAGGAAAAGGGGAGTTATGAAAGTGGAAAATACGACTCAGTTTCAGTAGCAGGTGAAAATCTCTTTTTAAGTCTGGATGCTCGGTTACAGGCTTATGCTGAACAACTCATGCAAAATAAAGCCGGTGGAATTGCAGCCATAGAGCCCGGAACTGGCGAAATTCTGGCTATTCTCAGCAGCCCTTCTTACGATCCGAATCTGATGGTAGGCAAGGCACGTAATAAAAATTATGCATTGTTGTCAACCGACCCGTATAAATCACTTTTTAACCGCGCAATGATGGCTTATTATCCACCCGGATCTACCTTTAAGTTAGCCGGAGCATTAAGTGCCCTGAATGAGCAGATCATCAGCTCTTCAACAGTATTTCCTCATTCGTTTATTGTGGGAAGTAAGTCGGTTAAATGTCATCCCCATCCGGCAGTTGCTTTAGAGGGAGCCATTCAGTATTCCTGTAACCCGTATTTCTGTAATGTGTTCCGGGCATTTGTGGATAACCGTAAATATGGAACAAGTGAAAACGGATACCGGGTTTGGAGAGATTATATTATGAGCTTCGGAGTTGGCAGAAAAATTGGAGTTGACCTGCCTCATGAGTTACCTGGTTTGCTCCCTTCTATTGCATTCTATGACAAAATTTATGGAAAGGGGAGATGGAAAGCTTCTACCATTTACTCGCTTGGAATTGGCCAGGGTGAATTGGGAATCACTCCTTTGCAAATGGTAAATATCACTTCGGTAATTGCAAACCGCGGATTTTATTATACTCCCCACATTGTGAAAACAATTTCGGGAAAGAAGAATACCACCCGTAATCTTTCTGAAAAGCATTATTCAAAAGTAGCACCCGAAACTTTTAATGTAGTCATTGATGGGATGCAACGGGTTGTTGAAGCCGGAACAGCCCGAATTGCCCAGTTTGGAAACATCCGGATTTGTGGTAAAACAGGAACAGCTCAGAATCCACACGGGAAAGATCACAGTTTGTTTGTTGCATTTGCACCCAGAGAGAACCCCAAAATTGCAGTTGCAGTAATGGTTGAAAATTCGGGATTCGGAGCAACCTGGGCAGCTCCTATCGCATCGCTGATGATGGAATTGTATCTGACAGATACGATTTCTAGGCCAGAACTTGAAAAACGAATAATTGATGGCAACCTTCTTAAGGATTATCCGCTTCCGGGAGCTGAATTAAAAAAGCCGGCACTTAGAAAGGATTCAGTCCCTGTTGCTAAAAAGGATACGTTTAAAGTAGTTAAAAATCCCGATCAGACACCATGAGGAAGCGGATATCCATTTTTCAGAATATTGACTGGCTGTCGGTAAGCCTGTATTTAATCCTGATGGTCATTGGATGGGTTTGTATTTATGCTGCCGTTTATAATGAGGATCACAGCAGTATTCTGGATATGTCGCAGAATTACGGCAAACAATTACTGTGGATATCCGGTTCGATTGTAATTGCCATTATGATCATGATTATTGATGCCCGCTTTTTTGAAGCGTTTGCTTATGGAATTTACGGACTTGTTATCCTGTTTCTAATTGCTGCCCTGTTTTTGGCCAAAGATGTTAAAGGAGCGCATGCCTGGATTGAAATCGGGGCATTCAAGCTTCAGCCGGCTGAGTTCGCCAAGTTTGCAACGGCTCTTGCTTTAGCCAAATACCTGGGTCAGATTGAAATTAAAATCCGGCAATTGAAAACTAAAATAATCAGCACACTGCTTATTCTCATTCCGGCTGTTATAATTCTTTTGCAAAATGACACTGGCTCAGCCCTGGTTTTCGGTGCCTTTATTTTTGTTCTTTACCGGGAAGGTCTCTCTCAGAATGTATTGATTATTAGCTTTCTGGCAGTGCTTCTGTTTGTTGTTGCATTGATGGTTGAGCAAATTATTTTACTGGGAATTATTACTGGAATTGCAGCTCTAGCTATTCTGCTCATGCGGAAAACCAGAAAGAATATTTTAACGGTTTTAGCCTTTATGGTTGTTGCAGGTTTAGTGGTAATGAGCGTGTCGTATGTTTATGAGAAAGTTTTGCAACCTCACCAGAAACAACGTATTGACGTACTTCTTGGAAAGCAAACCGACCTGAAAGGAGCCGGATATAATGTTAATCAGAGTTTGATTGCAATTGGATCTGGCGGATTAACCGGTAAAGGATTCCTGCAGGGTACCCAAACAAGATTTGAATTTGTTCCTGAACAAAGTACCGATTTCATTTTTTGTACCATTGGTGAAGAATGGGGGTTTGTAGGTACGAGTATTCTGTTGTTTATCTATCTGGGATTATTGTACAGAATTTTATTTATTGCAGAAAGGCAGAAATCAGCATTTACAAGAATCTATGCTTATGGAGTAGCCTCAGTTATTTTTCTGCATGTAATGGTCAATATCGGAATGACAATCGGGCTGCTGCCCGTTATTGGAATTCCACTTCCATTTATCAGTTATGGAGGCTCTTCACTTTGGTCATTTACCATTCTGCTTTTTATTTTACTCAGGTTAGACAGTTTCAGAACCTTTGTTTTCCGCTAAAGATGCCATCAGTCAATTACCGGATTCTAACCCGGTTTGGATTTTGCTTTTCTGAATTATTTGTTATTTTTACAATCCTTAATCTGTTTGTATTACAAACATTAAATCTTTTAAACAATGTATTTTTCATCTAATATCCGTCTTTTGCGGCAGCGGAAGAAAAGAACTCAGGATACTGTTGCTGCAGAGTTACACATGTCGCGCAGTACACTGAACAGCTATGAGAACGGGATTATAGTCAATCCGACTGTTGAAGCATTGGTCAGGTTCTCAGATTATTTTAAGATTCCGGTAGACACCTTACTTCGGATTGATCTGTCAACACTAAGCGAAAGCAAACTACGTGAGCTGGAACTGGGATTTGATCAGTATATTAAAGGCAGTAGGATGCGGATTCTGGCAACAACAGTTGACAGCAAGAATCATGAAAATATTGAAGTAGTACCTTTAAAGGCAAAGGCCGGATACCGCTCCGGATATGCCGACCCAGATTTCATCAGCCGGCTGCCGGTTTTCCAACTGCCCATTTTATTCAAAGAGCGTAAATACCGGATGTTTCAGATTCAGGGTGACAGCATGAACCCGATTCCTGACAGAAGCTGGGTTATTGCTGAATTTCTTGAGAACTGGTACAACATCAAAGATGGTCATGCCTATATAATTCTAACAAATGATGACGGAATCGTATTTAAAATGGCATTCAACCAGTTAAAAAAGCACAAATCACTGCTGCTTAAGTCTTTAAATCCTGCATATAAACCCTTCGAAGTAAATGCAAATGATATTCGTGAAGTCTGGTCATTCTGCAATTACCTGAGTGATGAGATGCCTCAGCCGGTTATCAATGATGATTTTATTCCTGCCATCAGTAATCTTGAAAAAACCCTGAGCAATCTGAGAAAACAAATTGCAGGGTAACCACTCTAATCTTTATTTTCGCCCACCAATGACACAAGAACAACTAAAAGACGTTAGAGAGCGGGTTGAAGCTCTGAGGAGGCACCTTTGACGTGGATACCCGGTTATTAAAAATTAAAGAAGCAGAACAGCTTACACATGCCCCCGATTTCTGGAATAATTCAAACCGGGCAGAAAGTATTGTTAAAAATATCCGCCAGTTGAAGGCATGGACTGATCCGTACACCGAAATTGAAAATGAAACTCAGGATCTGATAGTATTATTTGATTTTTTAAAAGCTGGAGAGGCCACTGATCAGGAAGTTAATTTACATTATACCAGCCTGCTTAAAAAGATTGACGACCTTGAGTTTAAGAATATGCTGAGTGCTGATGAAGATGCATGCAGTGCGATTCTTACAATCAATAGCGGAGCAGGAGGAACCGAAAGCTGCGACTGGGCATCCATGCTGATGCGTATGTACATTCTCTGGGCTGAACAAAATGGTTATAAGGTTACCGAAGTGGACCGCCAGGAAGGCGATGTTGCCGGAATCAAATCAGTAACTCTTGAGATTGATGGTGATTTTGCTTACGGCTATCTGAAAGCTGAGAGTGGCGTTCACCGTCTGGTCAGAATATCACCGTTTGATTCGAATGCTAAAAGACATACATCGTTTGCTTCGGTATTTGCCTATCCGATTGTTGATGATAAAATTGATATTGAAGTCAGGGAGGCTGATATTGAAATGACCACATCACGAAGCGGTGGAGCAGGCGGCCAGAATGTGAATAAGGTTGAAACCAAGGTCCAGCTAAAGCATATCCCGACCGGAATTGTAGTTGTTTGCCAGGTTGAACGCTCTCAACATGCCAATCGCGACCGTGCAATGAAGATGCTTAAATCCCAATTATACGAATTAGAGCTGAGAAAGCGGAATGAGGCAAAAGCTGCAACTGAAGCCGGTAAACGAAAAATTGAGTGGGGAAGCCAGATCAGAAGTTATGTCTTTCATCCCTATAAAATGGTTAAGGACCTTCGTACCGGCTACGAAACCAGTGATGTACTCGGAGTGATGAATGGCGAACTGAATGAGTTTATGAAATCATATCTGATGGAAAATGCACGAGATTAAAGAACTATGAACATAGCTTTTCACGGAGCTGCCCGGACAGTTACTGGGAGCCGGCACCTGGTTACTACTGATTCAGGGAAAAACATTCTTCTTGACTGCGGGTTATTTCAAAATGCCGGTTCAGACAATGAAACCCTGAACCGCCATTTCGGATTTGAACCCGATAGTGTTGATGTGGTTCTGCTGACGCATGCTCATGCTGACCATGCAGGTAATCTTCCTTTGCTTGTAAAAGAAGGATTTGCCGGTAAAATTTATACAACTCAGGCTACCATTGATCTTTGTTCTGTTATGCTTCCTGATAGTGCCTATATTCAGCAGCACGACCTGGAGTACATCAATAAAAAAAGAATTAGAAAAGGGCTGCCTTATCTGACTGCATTATATACCCTCTCAGATGTTGAAAAAGCATTAAACCAGATGGTACCGGTTGAATTGCATAAACCAATTAAAATTTCAGATAAACTGACAGCAACTTTTTATAATGCCGGTCATATCCTGGGAAGTGCAGGCATACTACTGATTTCTGAGGAAAGAAAACAGCCGGTCCGATTATTTTTTACAGGTGATATTGGCAGGTTTAATGATCTGATTCTGCAGGATCCTGAACCCTTTCCACAAGCTGATTATATCATTTGTGAAAGTACTTATGGGAATACACTTCATGATGATTTTACTCAGGCTGCTGTTAAACTCAGGGAAATTATTATCCGGACATGCCTGGAAAAAAAAGGAAAACTGATCATCCCTGCCTTTAGTCTTGGTCGTACTCAGGAAATCGTTTTCAGTATTGACAAGCTGATGACAACAGGTCAGTTGCCACAACTGAAAGTCTATGTTGACAGTCCACTTTCTACCAGTGCAACTTCCATAATGAGGAAACATGCCGAGCTTTTTAATGAATCTATTCATCAATACATGCAGACTGATCCTGATCCGTTTGGATTCCCGATGCTCCGGTATATCCGAGAAGTCGGAGATTCAAAAGAATTGAATGAACTCAAGGAACCGTGTATCATTATTGCACCTTCGGGAATGATGGAAGCCGGAAGAATAAAACATCATTTGAAAAATAATATAGAAGACCAGCGGAATACAGTTTTAATTGTAGGATATACTCCGGCCAATACACTTGGAGGTAAACTGACATCTGGTGAGAAGAAAGTTAAAATATTTGGTGATGAGTTTGATGTACGTGCTGAAGTCCAGGTTATTAATTCATTCAGTGCCCATGCCGATTATTCCGAAATGATTAAATACCTCTCTTGTCAGGATTCGTCACTGGTGAGAAAACTATTCCTTGTTCATGGTGAATATGACATTCAGAAGGAGTGGAAGTTTAAACTTGAAAAGTTCGGGTTTAAGAATATTGAAATTCCCGAAATGCACAGTGTGCATAAAGCTGAATGAACAGTCATCAAGCCCGGTCAGACGACAACATTCACAATTCTGCCGGGTACCACAATCACTTTTTTAGGTGATTTATACTCTGTATATTTTTTAATTTCGGCAGACGAAAGAACCGCTTGTTCCACTTCCTGTTTGTTTAGTTTAAGTGACAGTGGAATTTTAAATTTTGTTTTTCCGTTGATTGATACCGGATAGTCAAATGAATCTTCTTCAAGATATTTTTCATCAAACTCAGGCCAGGGTGAAAAGGAAATACTTTGTCGGTTACCTAACTGATACCATAGCTCTTCAGCCAGGTGGGGAGCAAATGGAGCAATTAGGATACAAAGTGGTTCAAAAATTTTCTTTGAATAGCATTTGATTTCTGTCAGTTCATTTATACAAATCATAAAGGCACTTACGGCTGTATTGAATGAATAATGTTCAATGTCGTTTGTGATTTTTTTAATGGTGCGGTGAAGAACTTTTAGTGCAGCAACATCCACACTGTCAGACTCAGAATTCTGATAGAACCGCCAGAATTTTTTTAGAAAACTGAAGACCCCTGAGATACCGTTGGTATTCCAGGGTTTATGCTGCTCAAGCGGACCCAGGAACATTTCATACATCCTCAGACAATCAGCTCCGTAACTTTCACAAATATCATCTGGATTGACAACATTGTGCCAGCGTTTTGACATTTTCTCAACTTCACTTCCACAAATGTATTTCCCGTTTTCGAGGATGAACTCAGCATTGGCAAACTCATCTCTCCAGTTACGGAGTTGTTCAATATTCAGTTCATGGTTATGAACAAAACGGATATCAATATGAATCGGGGTAGTCTCAAAATCTTTTCTCAATCCTGCTGATACAAACTTATTAGTACCGTTAATCCGGTAAACCAGGCTTGAAGTACCCTGAATCATTCCCTGGTTAATCAGCCGCAAAGCTGGTTCGCTAAAGGACAGGTATCCAAGATCATGCAAAAACTTGGTCCAGAATCTGAAATATAAAAGATGGCCTGTTGCATGCTCACTTCCTCCAATATAAAGATCAACCTCTTTCCAGTAATCAACTGCCTGCCTGGATGCAAATTCAAAATTATTCCTTGCATCCATGAAACGCAGGTAATACCAGGATGAACCTGCCCAACCTGGCATCGTTGTTAACTCCAGTTCTCCGCCAGTCCCATTCTTGTCTTCTGAGGCAGAGGTAATACCCCTACCGGGGACAAAGTACCAGTCTTTTGCCCGTGCAAGAGGTGGTTCTCCAGTTTCAGTCGGAAGATATTTGTCAATTTCAGGCAGGCAAATCGGTAAATCAGTTTCATTAACAGCTACCGGAATTCCGTCTTTATAATAAACCGGAATGGGCTCACCCCAGTATCGTTGTCTTCCGAAAATAGCATCTCTTAGTCGGTAATTTGTTTTTCCTTTTCCAATGTTATTTTTTTCAATTTCTTCAATACATCGTTGAATGGCCACACTCACTTCCAGGCCATTCAGAAAACCAGAGTTTATGCAGGTTCCTGATTTCTCTTCCCACACTTCTTCTTTAAAATCAACTGGCGGTTCAATAACCTGGCGGATTTCGAGATTAAAATGCTTGGCAAAAGCATAGTCACGGCTGTCATGAGCGGGTACACCCATTACAGCTCCTGTACCATATCCGGCCAGTACATATTCGCCAACCCAAACCGGTATTTTTTCACCTGTAAACGGATGAATAGCAAATGATCCGGTAAACTGGCCGGTAATTTTCTTCACATCTGCCTGCCGTTCCCGTTCATTCCGGTTTCTGGCATATTGAACATATTGTCTAATTGCGTCAGCAAATTCAGCAGCAGTTAGCTCCTCTACAAGCTCACTTTCAGGTGCCAGTGTCAGAAAAGAAACTCCGAAGACCGTATCTGGCCGGGTGGTGAATACTTCAATCATACGATCAGAGCCTTCAACTTCAAATGTTAAACTGCTGCCAACAGATTTGCCAATCCAGTTACGCTGAGCATCTTTCAGGCTTTCACTCCATTGGAGCTGATCCAGGTCGCGGAGTAACCGGTCAGCAAATGCTGTAATTCGAAGACTCCACTGGGGCATCTGTTTTCTTTCTACCGGATACCCTCCACGTTCACTCACTCCGTCTTTGACTTCTTCATTGGCCAGAACTGTTCCAAGAGCAGGACACCAGTTAACCCATGATTCACTCAGGTAAGCCAGCCGGTAGCTCATCAGGATATCACTTTTCTGCTTTTCAGTCAGCAATTCCCATGAGGTTGCTTCTTGTCCCGGAAAGGTTTTACAGTTTTTTAAATGATGCAGCAGTGTATCCAAAGGCTCTGCCTGATCCGTTGCCGGATTGTACCAGGAGTTAAACAACTTCAGGAAGATCCATTGGGTCCATTTGTAATAATCAGGATCTGATGTTCTCACTTCCCGATCCCAGTCATAAGAAAATCCGATTTTATCAAGCTGCTCCCGGTAACGGTTAATGTTATTTTCGGTAGTAACACCGGGGTGCAGGCCGGTTTGAATGGCGTATTGTTCAGCCGGCAATCCAAAAGAGTCGTAACCCATCGGATGGAGAACGTTATACCCGCAGTGTCTTTTGTAGCGAGCAACGATATCAGAAGCAATATAACCGAGCGGATGCCCAACATGCAAACCTGCCCCTGAAGGATACGGAAACATATCCAGTACATAATACTTACCTTTAAATTGACTGGATAAGAATTCAGGGCTGTCAGGATTTAATGCCCGGAAGATTTTATGTTCTGCCCAATACTGTTGCCAGCGCTTTTCAATTTCTTTAAAATGATACTCCACCTCTGAAAATTTTCAGTTGCGAAGATAAAAAATGAAAGCAGCAGAATTATTTGAGTACTGCCAGCTTTTCACCTATTGTAGTAAATGCCTGAATGGCTCTGTCAATATGATGCTTTTCATGAGCTGCTGAGAGCTGAACCCTGATCCGTGCATTTCCTTTGGCAACAACCGGGTAGAAAAAGCCGGTAACATACACGCCTTCTTCAAGCAACAGGGAGGCAAAGTCCTGTGCAAGTTTGGCTTCATATAACATAATAGGAACAATTGGATGAATGCCGGGTTTGATGTCAAAACCCGCTTCTGTAATTTTATGACGGAAATAAGTTGTGTTATCCCAAAGTTTATCACGAAGTGCAGTTGTCTCTGTCAGCATGTCGAGAACTGCAATCGAAGCACCAACAATTGAAGGTGCCAGTGAATTGCTAAACAGGTAAGGCCGCGAGCGCTGGCGAAGCATTTCAATAATTTCTTTACGTCCTGAGGTAAACCCACCCATAGCACCACCTAATGCTTTGCCCAGTGTCCCGGTAATGATATCTATGCGATCCATAACTCCGCAATGCTCGTGAGTTCCTCTGCCCGATTTCCCCATAAATCCTGATGCATGACATTCATCAATCATAATTAAGGACTGGTATCGGTCAGCCAGCTCACAGATTTTATCAAGTTGGGCAATCGTTCCATCCATACTGAACACCCCATCTGTCACAATAATCCGGTGACGCTTATGCTGGGTGGCTTTCAGTTTTTCCTCCAGATCCTCCATATTGTTATGCTTAAACCGGTGCCGGTCTGCTTTGCATAACCTTACACCATCAATAATGGAAGCATGGTTCAATTCATCACTGATAATTGCATCCTGGTCATTAAAAAGAGGTTCAAATACACCTCCGTTTGCATCAAAGGCGGCTGCATACAGAATGGTATCTTCAGTCCCAAGAAAAGATGATATTTTTTGTTCCAGTGTTTTGTGAATGTCCTGAGTTCCGCAGATAAACCGGACAGACGACATCCCATACCCATGGGTGGTTATTGCTTGTTTTGCTGCTTCGATTACTCTTGGATGAGAAGAGAGGCCAAGGTAATTATTTGCGCAGAAATGTAAAACCTGTTTTCCATTAGCGGTTATCTCAGCACCCTGGGGGGTTGAGATAATTCGCTCTTGTTTAAACAATCCGGCTTCTCTGATTTCTTTAAGTTCTTTCTCCAGAACCGGTTGAAGTGTTATGTACATAATGCATAATTTTATGAAGCGAAAATAAGAATTCGCAGAAAGGTTTGCCGCCTGGTTATCCGGATTTACTTAAAAGGCAGTCTTATTTCCGGTAATGTAAATGACTATTCATGCGCTTTCATACATTTTTCCGGGCAATGATTTTAACAGTCCTTTAAATTCGAGACTGAGTAGTGTTTCTGAGAGTTTACTAACGGGAAGGCTGACCTTACATGTAATCATATCAATATGTGATTTTCCGTTTTGACTGATAAAATTGTAAACCGTTTTTTCATCTCCATCCAGCTCAATGAAAAGCTGACGTTGTTGTGTCTTATTTTCAACTTTTTTTTCAATCTCCCATCCCATCATGTAGGCAATATCAGCAGCAGATTCGGCAAGAGCTGCTTTATTGATTTTGATAAAGTGATTACAGCCCTGGCTATAGGTGTCTGAAGTACGGCCCGGAACAGCAAATACATCACGGTTATACGAGTTGGCAATATCAGCAGTAATCAGGGCACCGCCTGATCGGGCTGCTTCAATAACCACAACAGCATCACAAATTCCGGCAACAATCCGGTTTCGCTGAGGAAAGTTTTCGCGATCGGGTTTGGTGTTTGTTATAAACTCGGTTAGCAACCCTCCTTGTTCAATCATCTGTTCTGCTGTTGCTTTGTGCACAGCCGGATAGATCCGGTCTAATCCATGAGCTACCACACCAATGGTATTCATCTCGTTTTTTAATGCTGTTTTATGGGCTGTAATGTCAATTCCATAAGCTAACCCGCTCACAATTACTACATCATAGGCTTTCAGATCTTCTGTTATTTTTTCAGTTACTTGTTTTCCATATTCCGATGCATTACGGGTACCAACAATTGCTATCAGCCGCTGATGGTTCAGGTCCTGGATTCCTTTATAATATAACATCACGGGAGCATCGGTACAGTTCTTTAGCCGCCAGGGGAAAGCTTGATCAAGATAAAAGAGTGACTGAATATTATGTCGTTCAATGAATGAACATTCTTTTTCAGCTTTGTCAAATAAATCAAAAGCATGAATCCGTTGAGCAGTTGTTGGTCCAATGCCTGGAATTTTCTCAAGGTTTCTTTTTTTTTCTTTAAAAATTGCCTCCACACGTCCGCAGTAAGCAACCAGGCTACGTGCATTAACATTTCCAACTCCTTCAATCAGGGTAAGAGCAATCCTGAATTTCAATTGTTCTGTGGTTACAGCCTGTTGCATAGAATAAAAAAAATACAGTCTTTTGTGGAGTTCTTCCTAACCGACAAAAATAAACTCTATGTACAAACATTTAGCCGCATTACTGTTAATTCTGGTCTTATCTGGAAATTCTTTTGAAGCCTTCAGCCAGGAAAAAGCAGTGATTATTGGACTGGTTCGGGATGCTAAAACAAAGGAACCATTACCCGGTGTAAATGTGGTCATGGGAACAACCGGAACCATTACCAATCTTGCAGGAAAATATGAATTGAAAACTGATACCAGTGAGCTAACCCTGGAATTCAGATTCATTGGTTATGAAACTCAAGTAAAGAAACTGACATTGCAGCCGGCCGAAGCCCGCATTTTGAATATTGATTTAATTCAATCTGTCAGTGAATTGGGAACCGTGGTTGTAAGTGCGGGAAAATTTGAGCAAAAAATTGAAGAAGTTACGGTTTCAATGGCTGTTATTAAGCCAATATTGATTGAAAATATGAATACAACGGTAATGGATGATGCCATGCAGCAAGTACCGGGAGTTCAGGTAATTGACGGACAAGCTAACATTCGAGGTGGAAGCGGATTCAGTTATGGTGCTGGAAGCCGGGTATTGTTATTGGTTGATGATTTGCCAATGTTGGCTGGTGATGCTTCAGATGTAAAATGGAGTTTCTTACCAACAGAAAACCTGGAGCAAATTGAAGTGCTGAAAGGTGCATCTTCGGCATTATACGGATCTTCAGCTCTCAATGGAGTTATTAATATCAGAACAGCTTATCCAAAAACTGAACCGGAAACAAAAGCCGTTATTTATAACGGAGTGTATGACAGCCCAAGTAATAAGGCTTACAAATGGTGGAGTAAATCTCCTCAATATCGTGGTGCCAGCGTTTCACACAGCCGTAAAATTGGAAGTTTAGATCTTGTTGGAGCAGCGAATTATTTTAAAGATGAAGGTTACCGAATGGGAGAGCATGAAGAACGCTACCGGATAAGCCTGAATACCCGGTATGTATTCAAAAAAAGCCTCGAAGGACTGACAATAGGTTTTAATACAAATTATACACGCTCAGAAGGTGGATTGTTTTTTATATGGGAGAATGACACTACCGGTGCATTCATCCCACAGGGAGGGCTGGATTCAAATACGACAATAAGTACCTATATAACCAAGCGATGGAATATTGATCCGTTCGTAACCTATTCAACCAATAATGGGGTAACTCATAAATTCAGAACCCGCTATTTTTTGACTGATAATCAAAACAATACTGCACAGGAATCTTCTGCTGGTGTTTATTTTGCAGAGTACCAGTTTCAAAAACGCTTTAATCAACAATCAAACTGGATTTGGGGTGTTGCCGAACAGTATAACGGAGTTAAAAGCGAACTCTATGGAAACCACTTGTCAAACAACATCGGGTTTTATACCCAGTTTGACCATCAGATTGAAAGATGGAATTTTTCATTCGGAGTCAGGTGGGAGCAAAACAGGATTGACACCGTAAAAAGTGAATTTACGCCTGTATTTCGCAGCGGGCTAAATTACCGGCTTTATGATAATACGCATCTTCGGGCTTCTTACGGGCAAGGCTACCGTTTTCCTTCCATTGCTGAGAAGTATGTTAAAACAAGTGTTGGGGATGTAAATATTTTTCCAAATGACAGCCTACAGCCTGAAACCGGATTTACAGCCGAGTTGGGAATCAATCAGGGATTTAAAATCAATAACTGGAAGGGTTCACTTGACCTGGCTGGCTTCTGGAGTGAGTATAAAGACATGATGGAATTTGTTTTTGGGCTTTATATTCCTGAAGGGATGACACCTTCACTTGACCCTGATGACCCTGCCTATTTACCAAAATGGTTGGGATTTCAGTCTCAGAATATTGGTAATACCAGAATACAGGGAATGGATCTTACGCTAACTGGACATGGGAATTTAGGAAGAATCCCGTTGCAGGTACTGGCCGGTTATACGGTCATTTATCCGATTCAGACAGATTATAATGCTGCAACAGATACAGCTAAAAACTCAGCCAAATACAACATTCTTAAATATCGTTACCGCAGATTATTGAAAGCCGATATTGAAGCAGGATATGAACACTTAACGCTTGGAGTTAGTGCTCGGTACAATTCATTCATGGAGAATATTGATGAGATATTCAATTTAATGATTCCAGGGGTAAAGGACTACCGTGATAAACACAGAAAAGGCAACTGGGTTTTTGATGTCCGATTGTTTTATTCATTTCTGAAAAATTTTGATTTGGGAATTATTGTAAAGAATCTGACAAACGAAGAATATCTTTCGCGTCCGGCAGATATGCAGCCACCCCGAAGTCTTGTTTTTCAATTGAGATTAAAGCTGTAACCAATGGATAGCCTCAGTTCAGTTCTGAATGATTCCTCTCAATGTTTCAATGTCAATAATGGAACCTGGGTGTGAAGAACAGTTTTGCGGGTTATGCTTTTTCCAAACATTTTCTGAAAGAATCCGGGTTTATGAGTAAACATAGCAATCAGGCAAGGTTGATTTTCAACAGCAAAAGATTCAATGCCTGCTTCAATAGATGTGTTCTGAACAATCTTAACTTTAATCCCCGGAAGGCTGAATTCTGAACTTAGTTGGCTTCGGATCAGCTCTTCTTCGTCCGATTGGTGAGTTCCGTCTGTTGATACATGAAATAAAATAATCTCTGTTTCAAGGATTGCAGCTAAAGGAGCTATGATTCTGATTTTTGGTTCAAGGTTTTGGAGATCGGAGGTCAAAATAATTTTTGGGTGCTCGTTATAAACTGTTTCAGGAGGAATGGTAAGCACCGGAACGGCTGAATGAGCAATAACGGCAGAAGCATTACTTCCCATAATATTTCCGATAATTCCTGAAGCCCCGTGTGTTCCCATAACAATCATATCGGTTCCATTTTCAGCTGCACAGCTGTCAAGAGCTGAGTGCAGTGACTGGCCACGAAGAATCTCAGTAGTTATTATTGAATCAGGGAATTCTTTTCTTAGTTCATCCAAAAACTTTTGCATATCCCTTTCCGCCATCAGATTCATTTGCTCTTCGATACTCATCATTTTAACGGCAGCTCCAGAGTGTGCATAAATCTCAATTTGAATCATTGTTACCAGGTGAACTTCAGCATCCAGTGTTTTGGCAAGCGATAATCCATAACGGGTTGCTGATTTTGAAGCGGCTGAAAAATCGGTAGGAATAAGTATGTTGATCATAGTTGTGCAAAAAGAATAATAATAAATTAAATGGCTATACGAAGTTTACAGTCTGCCAGGTGATTTATTTTAAGGTTTAATGCTGATTTTAATCATGCAGTCTTTTATTACTTCCTCTGTAAACCGATTTCCGGCTTGAAAACAAAAACTCGATTAACAGCCTTACAATACTTTTATTAGTTATTAAAACTGTTTATTTTCAAACATTCAGTATTGTTTATTCCAAAAATTCATGTACGTTTGCGCGCCTGACTTCTTTTTATTTTTACAAAGTTCTGACAAACACTTATATGTAACTACCTGAATTCCTCGACTATGAACGGACTCAACAGGAACACTTTACGATTCACATACTTCTTTTTCATCACTTTAATATCCTATCGGCTGGCAGCACAACCAGATGGCGAAGCTTTGTTCAAAACTAATTGTGCAGTATGCCATAGTACAGGAGATAATAAGGTAATCGGACCTGGACTGAAAGGTATTACTGGACAACGCGAGATGGACTGGCTTATCAAATGGACTAAGTCTTCGCAAACATTGATCAAAGCCGGAGATGCAGAGGCAGTAAGGGTTTTTAATGAGAATAATAAAATTGTAATGCCTGATCAACCTTTGACTGATGAGGAAATTATTGCAGTTTTTCATTATGTTGATGAAGCAGCGAAAAAAGTTGCTGAAACACCTGTTGTTACACCTTCTGTTGCTACTGAATCAGAACAAACCGGTAATAACATTAGGCTGCCCTTGATAATCATTCTGGTTGTATTGTTTGCCTTTTTCCTGATATTGAATGCGACCAGGAAAAAGCTGAAACAAGCTTACCTGCTAAAAGAAGGAGAACAGCTTCCCGAACCACTCTCTGTAAAACAGGCATGTATAAAATGGATAAAGGGTAACAAGAAACTCATAGCAATATTGATAATCATATTTGCGGTGTGGGGAAGTGTTAAAGGATGGTACACACTGGCTGATATCGGAATTCAACAAGGATATGAACCGGACCAGCCAATTAAATTCTCGCATAAACTGCATGCCGGTACCAATCAGATTGACTGCCAATATTGTCATAGCAGTGCAGCTAAAGGGCGTAACTCAGGTATTCCTTCGGCCAATGTCTGCATGAATTGTCACCGATTTATCCAGGAAGGTCCTACAACCGGGAAAGAGGAAATTGCAAAAATTTATGCAGCATTGGATTATGATCCGAACACAGGTACCTATGGACCAAATCAAAAGCCGATTCAATGGGTTCAGGTTCATAACCTGCCAGACCTTGCTTACTTTAACCACTCTCAGCATGTAACCGTTGGTAAGATTGCCTGCCAGACCTGTCATGGACCGGTTGAAGAAATGGATGTACTTTATCAATATTCACCGCTTACAATGGGATGGTGTGTTGATTGCCATCGCAACACAGAAGTTAAAATGGAGGGTAATCATTATTACGATAATTATCATAAATACCTGATTGATAAAGAAGGTGCAGAAGCAAAACTTACCGTTGATAAGATTGGTGGTCTTGAGTGTGCCCGTTGTCATTATTAAAACCTGATTTCAAAAATGGAAAAACAATACTGGAAAGGATTAGAAGAACTCAATAATGATCCTGAATTTGTAAGACTGAAGAATAATGAGTTTTACGAATTATTACCGGTTAAAGAAAGTGATCATAAGCCGGAAACAACCCGCAGGGATTTTCTGAAATATATGGGTTTTGGAATTGCAGCTGCTTCCCTGGCAGCCTGCGAAGCTCCTGTAAAAAAGGCAATTCCATACCTGATAAAACCTGAAGAAATTACTCCCGGAGTACCCAACTATTATGCATCAACCTTTTTTGATGGATATGACTATGCCAGTATTTTAGTAAAAACCCGGGAAGGCCGACCAATTAAAGTAGAAGGGAATGAACTTTCTTCGGTTAATAATACAGGTACCAATGCCCGTACTCAAGCTTCTATATTGGGGTTATATGATGAAGGAAGAATTCAGAATCCGCTAATCAAAGAAAAAGTATCTGACTGGAAAACGATAGACGCTGAAGTTACTTCTAAATTAACGGAGATTGCTGCCAAACAAGGTAATATCAGAATCCTGTCTTCGACCATAATCAGCCCATCAACTAAAAAAGTTATTGCTGACTTTACAACTAAATTTCCAACTACCAAACATATTCAGTACGATGCGATTTCTCATTTTGGAATGATTAAGGCAAACAAGCTGACTTTTGGAAAGGCAGCTCTACCTAACTACAGTTTTGATAAGGCAAATTGTATTGTTGGTTTTGAATGTGATTTTATTGGTAACTGGATTTCACCTGTTCAGTATGCACGCCAGTATGCTCAAACAAGAAAGATTAGTTCCGACAAAAAGAATATGTCACAACATATACAGTTTGAATCAAATCTTTCACTTACTGGAAGCAATGCCGATATCCGCTATAAAATTCAGGTTAACGAACATGGTGCTGCCCTAGTAGCCTTGTATAATATCCTTGCTTCAAAAGCAGGAGCAGCTTCTTTGGGCACGGCATCTACCTCCGTAGATCAGGCTATTGCAAAAACCGCAGAATCACTGTGGGGAAGTCGTGGCAAATCGCTTGTTGTAAGCGGATCTAATGATGTAAACCATCAGGTTATCGTTAACGGAATTAATCAGTTACTGGGCAACTATGGATCAACAATAGACCTCAGTCGCCAATCCAATCTCAGACAGGGCAATGACGAAGAAATGAATGAACTGATGACAGAGTTAAAAGAGGGGAAAGTAGCTGCTTTAATTATTTATAATTCAAATCCGGTTTATACCTTGGCGGATGGTGAAGCATTCGCAGCAGCTTTGGGTAAAGTAGAATTATCTGTTGCTATAGGTACTCATAAGGATGAAACAGCATCCCGTTGTCAATATCTCTGTCCCGATCATCATTACTTAGAGTCATGGAATGATGCAGAACCGATAGCAGGACATTACAGTTCATGCCAGCCAACCATCCGGCCTCTTTATAATACAAGACAAGGACAAACAAGTCTTTTGATCTGGGCAGGAAATGCAACATCCGATTTCCATGATTATATGCAGGTTAACTGGAGCAATCTGTTAAGCGGAAGCAGCAAAACCTGGCAGAATTTTATTCAGGATGGAGTTTTTGAAGCACCTGCAACAGCTGAATCAGTTTCTTTTAATGATTCCGAATTAATAAATGCAGCAATTGCTTCCCTTGTAAAAAAGCAAGGTGCCGGTTTAGTCTTGTATGAAATGACAGCAATGGGGAATGGAATTCAGGCAAATAATCCTTGGCTACTCGAATTACCTGATCCAATAACCCGCCTGACCTGGGATAATTTCTTCGCAGTTTCAATTGCGTATGCAAAACAACAGGGATTAGTTCAAGGCAATATTATTGAGGTAAAATCCGGAAATAAAACAATAAAAGGTCCGGTACTGATTCAGCCGGGTCTAGCAAATAATACAATTGCAGTCTCCTACGGTTTTGGCAGAACCCAGGCCGGAAAAGCAGGGAATGGAATAGGGATCAACTCATATCCGTTTGCAATTTTTTCAGAAGGAACTTTCCAGAATCTGATTAGCGGAGTTGAAATTTCAAAAACAATCGAAGACAATTATTCTTTTGCTGGCGTTCAAACTCATCATACCCTGATGGGACGTAACCATGATATATTAAAGGAAACCACTTTAACTGAATGGATTAAGGATCCGGCATCAGGAAACACGTATGAAGAAATTACTACATACCAGGGTAAAGTGAGAGCTGCCCAGGCTGATCTTTGGGCAACACCCAAGCAACCGGGTCATGACAAACCTAACCATCTCTGGGGAATGGTCATTGACCTGAATGCCTGCATTGGATGCGGAGCATGTGTGGTTGCCTGTACAGCTGAAAATAATGTTCCGGTTGTGGGTAAAGACGAAATCAGCCGGAGTCGTGAAATGCACTGGATGCGGATTGACCGCTACTATAGCAGTGATGCAGATCCGAAAACAAATCATGATAAGAAGGATTATGCAGCAATGGAAATTCCGTCTGACAGTCCTCAGGTTCTGTTCCAGCCGATGATGTGCCAGCACTGTAATCATGCTCCTTGTGAAACGGTTTGTCCGGTTGCAGCAACGACCCACAGTTCTGAAGGATTAAATATGATGGCCTATAACCGGTGTGTGGGAACTCGCTACTGTGAAAATAACTGTCCATACAAAGTAAGAAGGTTTAACTGGTTCAAATATTTTGACAATGACCAGTTTGATTATAATATGAATAACCCGGTTGGTAAGTTGCAACTGAATCCGGATGTGATTGTTCGCTCACGCGGAGTCATGGAAAAATGCTCATTATGCGTACAGCGGATCCAGGCAGGTAAATTACAGGCAAAGAAGGAGGGTCGACCAGTTGAAGATGGTGAGATTAAAACGGCCTGTGCCCAGGCTTGCCCAACCAATGCAATTGTTTTTGGAGATTACCTGAATTCAGAATCTCAGGCTTCCAGGATGAAAGATGATCCGCGCAGCTATGTTGTCCTGGAGCATCTTAATACACAACCGAATGTGTATTATCAGGTTAAAGTTCGAAATGTTTAATTCATGTATTGTAAGCTAAAATAGAACCCGAATAGAAGAAAAATATGAGTCACTTTAAAGAATCAGACCTTCGGCTGCCACTTATTCTTGGCGATAAAAGCGTTCATCAGATAACCGAAGATATCTGCAGACCAATTGAGGGCAAAGCCAATAAATGGTGGTGGATTGCTTTTACAATTGCCGCAGCAGCCCTGCTATGGTGGGT
>JADLBQ010000025.1 GCA_020847635.1 Bacteroidia bacterium | reverse complement strand
GTGGTGGTGGTGGTGGTGGTGGAAATTCTGGTAGCAACATGCCTGTATACTCCGGACCGGTTAGTTTTAATTACCCTCGAGGCTGGTCAAGAATAAACCGGCCGAGTCCGCAACTCCCGCAATTGATCACTCAGTTTATTTCTCCTGATCAAACAGCTACCCTGCAGGTCTATCAGATTCCTGGAGCCAACGATGGTTATGCTGCATTACAGATGCTGGAGCAGCCTCTTTATATGCTAGGAAGCCAAATTCAATATCAAGCTGCAGGAAACGTAGGTTCCTTTCAGGTATTCAATGGTATAACTCAGTCCGCAAATGGCACCATGAGCTGGCAGGCATATCTGAAAAGAACCAATAATGGAGTTGCCGGTCTGATCCTAGGTGATGCTGGCGGAACTGGTGCCTATAACGGAGTTTTCAATCAAGTTCTTCAAACACTCAGATAATTCAATAATATTAAAACTATGAAAAAGAAACTAGCACTGCTTACCCTTGTGATTTCAGGCTTCTGCCTTCAGCTGAAGTCCCAGGAAGTTGTTAAACCTCTCAAAGTAAATATTGAACTTGCTATTGATGAAAATGGAAATGCCCAGGCAACCTATCAGACCAAATTAAATGCAGGTCAATGGGACGCCTTTAAGAGAAGTATGGGAAATAACCAGTCTCTTTTAAAAAGGAGTATTGAACGTTCTTTACCTGCCTATTTTCTGACTGATTTCAAATATGAAGAAGATGCAATGGATCGTTCTTATTCATTAAAATTTAATGCCTATGGGATGTGCCATATTGATGCTTCCGGCAAATGGGTGGCAGAATTGGATGTCAAGAATCCGGATATCACTAAATTGGATGACAACACCTACATGATCATTTCTGAGATGGTATCAGGCGGGCAGTTAATTCAGGCAAATCAGAAGATTATTTTCCCATCTTCAGCCTCTGATATAAAAGAAGAGAAAGATGCATTTGGTAAAGCCATATTTACTTTTAAAATGAGCGGCTCGTCAGCAACCGGAAAAACCATGCAATATGCAGGGATTGGGCTGCTTATAATCGGAGCAGTACTGATGTGGAGAGCTTCTAAAAGTTGATATTTTGCAAAAGCGGCAATAGCTCAGTTGGCAGAGCGTTGGCTTCCCAAGCCGAAGGTCGCGGGTTCAAACCCCGTTTGCCGCTCGCTTCTTATTTGGGCTGTACCTTAACTGGCTGAGCTGGTTCACCTTCAGACAATAACCTGAGTTCCTGCATCAGCAATTCCGGTGTATGATAACCGGAGATTACATTCAGCATTGAGAAATTTTCATCTAAAATGACAAAACTAGGATAGCCCATCTTTCCGCCAAGCAGTGCTAAGGCAATTTCATTGGCTTTAAACTCCGGCCGGTAAACAAACATCTGATCCCGAAACCGGATTGTATCTTTCCCTTCAGCATTGAGCTTGACTGCATGAAAATTCTCATTCAGATAATTTACCACCGTATCATTTTTGAAGGTTGTTGCATCCATCCTTTTACACCATCCGCACCAGTCGGTATATACATCAATAAAAACCTTCTTTGGTTCGGTTTCATTTTTCACTACGGCCTCTTCGAATCCAGTCCACTTTATTAAACTGCTTTCAGCAACAGGCTTCCCTGTTTTATCTGCTGATTGTGACTGGCAGGAATTCATTCCAAGGGATAAAATCAGCAGAGCCGATAGCCTGCACACTTTAATTGTAATATTTCTCATGTTGGTTTAATCTCGATTAAATAAATTTTCCTTTTAGTTTGTCAGCTCTTCCCAGACCAAATCTTTCAACTTTTCAATACCAAAACCAGTAACTGCTGAAATCATAACACTCTGAACAACGCTGCCATCCTTATGTTTATCCTTTGGGAGCGCTTTTTTTATTTCCCTTATCAATTCTTCATCAAGCAAATCACATTTTGAAATTGCAATCACCCTTCGTTTTAAGAGTAATTCGGGGTTATGTTGTTTCAACTCATCCAATAAAGTTTTATATTCCTTCTTTAAGTCATTACTGTCTGCTGGAATTAGAAACAGCAATACGGAGTTGCGTTCAATATGTCTGAGAAAACGAAGTCCAATACCTTTACCCAGATGTGCTCCTTCAATAATACCGGGAATATCAGCCATAACAAAGGAGCGGTTATCCCGATAATAAACCATCCCTAATTGTGGAACAAGTGTTGTGAAAGGATAGTTTGCAATCTCGGGTTTTGCTGCCGACACAACAGACAGCAGTGTTGATTTTCCGGCATTGGGGAATCCAACCAATCCGACATCAGCCATCAGCTTAAGTTCCAGAATTTTCCATCCTTCTTCCCCAGGTTCGCCCGGCTGGGCATGTTGTGGTCTCTGATTTGTTGCTTTTTTGAAAAACGAATTCCCCTTTCCTCCTCTTCCGCCCCGAGCTAAGACAAACTCCTGGCCATCCTGTTCAATCTCAAAGATAGCCTGACTCGATTCTTCCGCCCGGCAGATTGTTCCAAGAGGCACTTCCAAGATTTCATCTTTGCCATCAGCACCTGTTCGGTTATTGCTTCCTCCCTTTTCACCATCTCTGGCAACAACATGTTTCCGGTACTTAAGATGGAGCAAAGTCCATAATTGTTTATTGCCTTTTACGATGATATGCCCGCCCCTGCCTCCATCACCTCCGTCTGGCCCTCCTTTTGGATTATGCTTAGCTCTGTGGAAATGCAAAGATCCGGCACCTCCATTGCCCGACCGGAAATGAATTTTTACATAATCTAGAAAATTTGTTTCTGCCACCCTGCTTTGATATGTCAAAAATAGCTTAGCTATCAATGATTATAGAATCCGGACTTCTTCAATATACTCACCACCAAGACCCTCATTCATCCGTTGCCTGATCTTTTCCTTTTCAAACTGCAAATCATTTTTTAAGGGCGCTGATGATAAACGGACAATCAACATGTTACTACGAATGGTGATATCCAGTGTTCTGCGGGCAACTACTTCCCCCATCACCTGTCCCCACACATGTGAAAGGTTTGTCTGCAGCAGTTTGTCACGCAACTGGTAATCATCAATCAGCTGACGGATAACATTACCAATTGACGATTTGTTTGAATTTTTCATACTTTGAGTAAAGGTATTCCAGCTCTAATTTCATAAAAAGAAGACTCTATTCCGGCATTTCTCAGGATTGTATCCAGCCGTTCTCTGGCTGTATGGGTTATAAACATCTGGCCAAAACGATGCTGTCTGACCAGCAGAATCAGTCTTTCAACCCGCAAATCATCCAGCCGGTCAAATAAATCATCAAACACCATGATTGGCTTCATGCCCTTATGTTCTCCAAGAAAACTGAATTGTGACAGCTTCAAAGCAATCAAAACAGATTTCTGCTGCCCCTGTGAACCATAACGTTTTACATTCATACAATCAACCGAAAAACTCAGATCGTCTTTATGAATTCCGGTGGTGGTAAACTGAACTGCCAGATCCTTTTCAAAAGATGAAATCAGCAGCTCTATTGGCTCAGCTTCATTCAGCTGGGATTCATAACACATTGATGCTTCTTCTTGTCCATCGGTTATCAACTCATAATATCGGACAAAATGCTTCTCAAGCTCCTTACAGAACAATTTCCTTTCTGTATAAATTGATACTGATAGTGAGGAAAGCTGTTCGTTATAAATAGCTAGTGTTTCAAAATCTGATTTATCTTTTATTGTTTTCCTGAGTAGCCTGTTTCTTTGTTCCAGTAACCGCAGGTAAGCATTCAGGTTATCCAGGTAGGTTCGACTAACCTGTGAAATGATACGATCTATAAATTTTCTCCGCTCATCACTTCCCCCGGTTATCAGTTCATGATCAGTTGGGGTAATCATCACTACCGGGAACTTACCAATATGATCAGCCAGCCGCTGGTATTCCTTGCCATTAAGTCTAAACTGCTTTTTCTGGCCTGTTTTCATACTGCACACCACTTCATTTTTATTTTCATCATTCTGAAAAGTTCCTTTAACCATCATAAAGGATTCGTCTTTTAGAATGTTCTGGCTATCACCAGAAGTAAAATAACTTTTACAAAGACTCAGGTAATGAATAGCATCCAGAATATTTGTCTTACCGCTACCATTGGGCCCGGTAATGCAATTAATTCCTGTATGAAATTGAAAATGCCCCTCAGGATAGTTCTTGAAATTTAGCAGTTCCAGTGATTTTAAAAACATCCTGCAAAAGTCGGAAGATTAAAATTTATTCCGGAGTTGTGTACCCAATGATTATGAACCTACTTTTCTACATTTACAAAAAATTTCAGACTCATGGCTTCCCGAAGAAAATTTATGAAACAATGCTGTGCAGCAGCTTTCTCTGCTCCTCTCGTTAGTAATAAGTTATTTACCTCCGGATTAGAGGCAGAACTGGAGCGGATTAATAAACTACCGGTTGAACAGGCAGCTGCTGACGAAGATTTCTGGAGCTGGATCCGTGATTGTTACTCTGTATCTCCGACCCTTATAAATCTGAATAACGGAGGGGTATCTCCTCAACCCAGGCAGGTTCAGGATGCCATGATCCGGTACTACAAGTTATCAAATGAAGGGCCGTCTTATTTCATGTGGAGAATCCTTGATAAAGGTCGTGAATCACTACGAAGCAAACTTGCCCTGCTTGCAGGTTGCTCAGCTGAAGAAATTGCAGTCAACCGAAATACCACCGAAGCACTTGATACTGCAATTTTCGGAATCAACCTGAAACCAGGTGATGAAGTTATACTCACAAAGCAAGATTATCCAAATATGATCCAGGCATGGAAACAACGTGAAATACGTGACAAAATCAAGCTTGTCTGGCTCAATCTAGAACTCCCTGCAGATGATGATGATCAGATCATTTCCTTATTTAAAAATGCAATTACACCTAAAACAAGAGTTATTCAGCTGACACATATAATCAACTGGACAGGTCAGATTTTACCTGTTCGTAAAATTGCAGATGAAGCCCATAAGCATGGAATCGAAGTGTTACTGGATGCAGCTCATTCTTTTGCACATCTGAATTTTACTTTTCCTGAAACCGGTTGTGATTATGGAGGCACCAGTCTTCACAAATGGCTGTGTGCTCCTTTTGGTGCAGGTATGCTGTATGTAAAAAAGGAAAAAATCAGGAATCTTTGGCCATTATTTCCTAATGATAACCCGCTCAGCAATGACATCCGTAAATTTGAAACCTTAGGAACCAGAAACCTTGCTGTTGAACATGCCATTGTGCAGGCAATTGAGTTTCATAACCTTATTGGTGCTGAAAGAAAACTGGCACGTTTGAAATATCTGAAACACTACTGGACTGAACAAGTGAAAGACCTGCCCGGTGTACATTTTAACACAACGCTGAATCCGGAAAAATCCTGTGCTTTATGTAACTTCAGAATTGACGGTCTCAAGACTTCATTTCTGGAATCTACTTTGCTTGAGAAATACCGGATTCACACCTCACCTATTACATGGGAAAACATTGATGGTGTCAGAATTACGCCACATGTTTATACTTCAACAGCTGACCTCGACCTGCTTGTTAAAGCAATTACTGAAATAGCGACCTCTTAAACAGATGCAGCGCTGGCCGCTTTACTTTCTCTTTGTTTTCACCTTGCTGATGCTCCTGTTTACGCTGTCAAGGATTGCTTTCTACTTTTTGTTTATTACTACAGATGTTCCGTCCCAGGTATTCACTCTTGGCTTTGATTTTGATATCATGGCTGCTTCCTACCTGTGTCTGCCGCCCTTTTTAATTTTTATTCTGACAATGCTGGTATCGGAAAGAAAGAAGAATATTTTGCGAATTGTCATTCATGCTTTGACTGTGTTTACCTGCCTGTCTGTAATACTGTTGCTTATTGCAGATCTGCCCTGGTTTGACTTTTTTCATTCACGGATTACAACTTCTGCATTGCTATGGGTACAGGACTTTGGTCAGTCTTTACGCTTTATCTTCAGTGTGAATAAATTTATTCCGTTTATGATTGTTCTGATTTTACTTTCGGCATTGATAGTGTTTTTATTAGGTAAAGTCAGGAATAAATATCTGATTGTTCCGGGTAAGAATCAACTCCGGATTACAATTCCTGTGTTATTGGTTTTCTCAGCAATACTTTTTTACGGGATGAGAGGAACACGGGTCAAAAGGCCACCGGGAATGAAGGATGCCTTCTTTTCTAATAATGGCACTTTTAACCAGATGAGCCTCAATCCGGTATTTACCTGGTTTGACAGTTTCAGCCTTTTCAAGATAAATTTCTTTGAAGATGATTCTCTTGCAATTCATACCGCCCGGCAGCAGCTTGAAATAAACGACTCATCCGGCAACTTCCCGATTGCACGTAAAGAATTCAATGAAAGTAAATCTCAAAAACCAAATATTATTCTCATTCTTATGGAAGGAATGAGTATGGATATGACCGGATTAATTCCTGGAGGCAGAAACCTTACTCCCTTTCTTGACAGCCTGGCTGATGAAAATCTTTTTTTCAGTCAATGTTATTCTGCCGGGATTCATACCTGCAACGGAGTTTTTGCTGCCCTCTATGGAATGCCGGCATTAATGGCTAAACATCCGTTTGCTGACATCAGCTCCCAGTCCCTCCATTTCTATGGCCTTCCACAACTACTGAAAGAACACGGATATTATAACAGCTATTTTATTGCACACTATGAAGAATTTGATAATAACGGCTACTTCCTTCCTCGTAACGGAATTGACAAAATTTACAGCCAGAAAGATTATCCTGCCTCTGAAACTGAAAATGTCTGGGGTGTTTCTGATGAATTTCTGTTATCTTTTGCTCTTCAGAATATAGATTCTCTCTCAAGGATTAAACAACCTTTCTTTTCAACGATATTAACGATTAGCACTCATCCGCCTCAATCAATGCCGTCCCACACTGCATTTAAGGCTTCCGCCAATGATGTGATTGACCAGGTTTATCAATATGCTGATTATGCCCTTGCAGAGTTCTTCAATATGGCTAAATCTAAATCATGGTATAAGAATACCCTCTTTATACTAGCTGGTGATCACGGAATTAATTTACCTTCTGTTTATGAAGCTCCGCTCAGCCACAATCACATCCCGCTCATTGCAATCACTGCTGACACCATGTACAGCCATACCAGGATTGACTATCCTGTAATGCAAACCGACATAGTACCGCTCACAATGCAACTTGCCGGGTTTAGTTTTCTAAACTACACACTTGCTGCTAATCCGCTTCACTCTCCCCGTCCTTATATTTACTTCAGCCAGGATAACCGGCTCTGTATAATGGATTCACGATTATTATTGGTAATTAATAAATACGGCTCTGAAGTCATGTATAATTTAAGCTCGGGTAAAAGCACCAACATTTTACAATCTCATCAGGCCGATGCATTACGTATGAAGCAGTATGCTTATGCTATGCTTCAAACCCTGCAATGGATGATTAGTGAAAAGAAGACCGGCATTGGAAAGTAGTTGAATTGCTGATCGCAGCCTTTGATTCATCTTACTTTAACAGCCCATCAAACAGGATAAATATAATTTTCTGCTTCGGTATTTTTGCAATGTGAGCAAGTTATTCATAATCCCAACTCCTATTGGGAATCTTGAAGACATAACTTTCAGGGCTATTCGCATACTGCAAGAGGCAGATGTCCTTCTGGCTGAAGATACGAGAACTTCATCCATCCTGTTACGGCATCATGGTATTGAAAAAAAAATGTTCTCACATCATGCTTTTAACGAACATCATACCCTACCCCGTTTAATTGAAATACTTGAAAAGGGTCAAACTATTGCTTTAATCTCGGATGCAGGTACTCCAGGTATTTCTGATCCAGGTTTTTTAATTGTCAGAGAATGTATTAAGAACAAGATCGAAGTTGAATGTCTTCCCGGAGCAACTGCTTTGATACCTGCCCTGATTCAATCCGGATTTCCGGGTGAGAAGTTTTGCTTTGAAGGTTTTCTACCTGTTAAAAAAGGCAGACAAACAGCGTTAAAAAAATTAGCTAAAGAAGAACGAACCATGATTTTCTATGAATCCCCGCACCGGATTCTGAAAACCCTGAATGACTTTGTGTTGACCTTCGGAGAAGAAAGACAAATTTCTGTTTCGCGTGAACTATCAAAAAAATTTGAAGAAACGATTAGAGGTTCATTGGCAGAAGTAGCTGCTCATTTTAAGAATCATCCTCCTAAAGGAGAATTTGTAATCGTTGTTAAAGGGGTATGAGTTTATCCTGTTTTCTGTAAAGACCATCATTACACAGCATTTTTTCCACACATCCATTTTCATCTTACCTCTTTTACCTTTGCAGCTATGAAAATATGCAATAACATTCTTGAGACTATTGGAAATACACCAATGGTAAGGCTTAATAAGGTAACCGCTTCTGTTCCGGGAACCATTCTGGCAAAGATTGAAACATTTAACCCCGGTCATAGCATAAAAGACAGGATGGCTCTTAAAATGATTGAAGATGCCGAAAAATCGGGAAAGCTAAAACCCGGGGGAACCCTTGTTGAAGGAACTTCCGGAAATACTGGAATGGGACTGGCTATTGCAGCCATTATTAAAGGTTACAAATGCATTTTTGTTACAACAGATAAGCAATCCAAAGAAAAAGCAGATGCCCTGAAAGCTTTTGGAGCAGAAGTTATTATCTGTCCAACCAATGTTACTCCGGAAGATCCTCGGTCGTATTACTCAGTAGCAGCCAGATTAAGCCGCGAAATTCCTAATTCATATTATCCGGACCAATACAATAACCTGAGTAATCGCCAGGCCCATTACGAATCAACCGGACCTGAAATATGGGATCAAACCGGGGGCAAAATAACTCACCTGGTGGTTGGTGCCGGAACAGGTGGAACCATTACCGGTACTGCCATGTTTCTGAAAGAGAAAAATCCTGAAATCAAGATTTGGGGAATAGACACTTACGGGTCGGCACTGAAGAAGTACCACGAAACAGGGTTGCTTGACCAAAAGGAAATTTATTCTTATGTAACTGAAGGGATTGGTGAAGACTTTATCCCTGATAATTATGATTTCTCGCTAATAGATCATTTCGAAAAGGTTACGGATAAGGATGCTGCATTAATGACCCGTGAGATTGTAAAACAGGAGGCAATCTGGGTTGGCAACTCGGCAGGAGCTGTAATTGCAGGACTGATTCAGTTGAAAGACCGGCTCAAGTCCGAGGATGTGGTTGTAGTTATCTTCCATGATCATGGCACCCGCTACCTGGCAAAAATCTTTAATGATGAGTGGATGATAAAAATGGGATATCTTGATGTTAAAGGTATGACTGCAGCAGACCTTCTGCAATCTCGAAAGGAAATTGAACTGGTTACTCTTGAAAAGTCGGTTCAGGTAAGAGAAGCACTGCGAGTTGCAGTTAAAAAGCAATTCTCGCAAATTCCGGTTACATCAAATGGCAGAATTATCGGAACTGTTTATGAACAGGATCTTGTAAACTTTCTGATTAAAAATCCTGATTCGGAAAATGAGACCATCGGCAGCCTGATGAAAGAATCTATTCCATTTGTAGATATTACAACCGGCCTCAGTACCATTCACGATATGATGGATGTCGGTAAAAGTGCCGTACTGGTAAGAGATTTTAAAAGTAAGCGTGACTATATTATAACAAGATTTGACATTGCTGAAGTTTACGCCTGTTAGAAATGCTGAATAAGTTGTTCAGGCAAACCCTGAAGCCCGTTAAACGGGTTTTTCATGAACCGGAATATAAAGAATGGCTCAGGCTGTTTGACGAACTAAGAAACTGGCCTGCTGAAACTGAGAAACAAATTTCTATCTCAGGTCATCATTTTCTGATCAGTGATGCTCAGGCTTTTCTGAATATGTATGAAAATGTTTTTGTGAATCAGTGTTATCAATTCAAAAGTTCTTCGTCCTCACCTCTCATCATTGATTGTGGAGCCAATATCGGGGTTGCTTCGATTTGGTTTAAAAGGTATTTCCCTCATTCCCATCTGCTGGCATTTGAACCCGATATCTATCTGTTTAAATTACTGGCATTAAATCTAAACAATTGTAAAACCGGTAAAACTGAATTAATCAATCAGGCAGTATGGAATGCAGATTCTACGCTGACATTTGAAACAAGCCGTAAGCAAGACGGCAAACTATCACCTAAAGGGAGCTTAGTTGTCAAGACAGTCAGACTTAAAACGGTATTAGAAAGATTCGATTCCATTGATATTCTCAAACTTGATGTTGAAGGTGCAGAATTCGAAATTCTGTCAGATTGCAGCAGTTTGATATCGCGAATCAAAAATATTTTTGTTGAATGTCACTTTAAAGACCGACTTACACCTCAGTTAACGAAGGTAGTTGAAATACTTGAATCTTCAGGCCTGAAATGCATTATTCAGGCTCCTGCTATCGTGTCACCTTTAAAAGATATCATACCCTTACCTCCTCTTGAAATCTTTGCCAGCCGGATTTAATAAAGGTTAATACTGGTGCTTTCTCCAGGGGTAATTCTGAAAGTTCGCTCCACCGTATAAATACTTTCCCTTGAATTTTTAGGACGGAAAATTACCCTGTACCTCCCTGGCTGTAGTGCAATTGACTCACGGATATTGTTTTCACCAATACGGTAAACCCAAACCAGTTCATTTTTATCTTCCGCATAAATGCTTCCATATCCGGAACTGTTTGCTGAGATGTGAACCAGTCCGGGTTTAGGAATTTCAATTGTTGTTGTTTTACTCTGTGAAATATCAATTCCGGACAGATTAATCCGTGGTACCGTCAGTATTTCAAGGTCATACTTACCAACTAAGAATCGCTCTTTGGTATTAAACGATTGAACATGTAAGGTGCTTGAAGAGTTACTCTTGCGGATAATTGCCTGAAGATTTTTGTATTCATTGCTGCCTTCCAGTTTCAGGAATAAATCACCCTGTGGCGCATCAATCCCAACAATAGTATGTTTGCCTGGAGTTACAACAATGCTGTCTTTAAATACCGGTGGAAGGGTATGAACAACAATCCGGTAAATTATCAGCGGATCAACCTTCAATGTATCAGGATTACCCTTCACATTTAAGGTATGAACAAAGTTGTAACGAATTGCACCACTGTTTTGGTCATAAAACGTCATGCCAACATTTGTTTCAGTAGGCTTTCCAAATGCATCAATCAGATTAACCTGCATTGATGTACTGTTGAGTGCCTGAGAAATGATAACATTCAAAACATGTTTAAACTGGGTTTCATTTGAGGCGTCAAAATAATTTCCTACACACTCAAATGCTTTTGCAAAATCCTTGGTCACACCCAGTCCAATCACAAAAGGTTTTAAAACAATTCCCTTACGTTGCAACTGATATGATACTGCACAAGGATCTCCTTTACACTCTTCAATGCCATCTGTAATCAGGATGATAATATTTCTGGAGGGGTCAGCAGGAAAATCGGTAGCACTCTCCAGTAATGACTGGGCAATCGGAGTTGTACCACTTGGCTTAATTTCGGTAAGCTTATGTTTAATAGCACTGTAATTATCAGCAGCAAACGGAACTTCCAGCCTGGTATCATCACAATCTTGTGGAGGGAATTTCTTTGTATGACCATATACCCTCAATGCCAATTCAAGATTGCTGATACCTTTCAGGCTGTCAAGCATTTCGCTGAGTAACTGTCGTGCCACCTCAAATCTTGAATTACTCTGCCACTGAGCCTGCATGCTTTGTGAAGCATCAAACAGAAAAAGAATTCTTGTCAATTCTTCATTTCGATTTACTACCTGTTGAGAGAAGATACATGAATCAGGCAACAGCCACACACCGAAAATGACCAGATAAATTTTTTTTCTCATTGACCTATCTCAAAAATCAGAAATGAAGTCTTACAATAACAACTAAGCAGACAGGAATTATTAACATCAACGATGAGAAATAAGAATCATTTCTTGAATTCATAAAAAAACCCTTCGCAGGTGCGAAGGGTCTTACATTTAGTTTATTCATTAAATCTATTCGATAACAATCCTAGACTGATGACTTCCCTCAGCAGTCTTGATCATCACAAAATAGATTCCGGATAACATTCCTGAAGTTTCAAAAACAATTTTATTTAACCCCTCATGAACAGGAACCAGATCTGTTTTCACATTCTTGCCCAGCAAGTCAACTACAGAAACGCTGATCGTTTGAGTAACCGTTGACTTAATAGCCACAAAGAATTTATCTTTTGCCGGGTTCGGATAGACATCAAACAAGAACGAACCTGCTTCCGGATTTGGAGCCTGCATACGGCATGCAAAGTCAACAGGATAGGTCTTTGTTTTGCTTTGTCCACAGCTGTTAAAAGCACGGACACCTACTTTTCCGGTGGTTGAGCCTAAATTAACAAGGATAGAATTCGTTCCTTGTCCACTCACAATGGCAGATCCTTGCGGGACTGTCCAGACATAGCTAGTTGTATTTGGTACGGTTGAACAAGTAAAGGTAACATTCGTCTGATTTACACAAAGAATATGTGAGTCACAAATAATTGTTGCCGGCATTTCCTGGCTTTCAACTTTTTTGCAACGAGGCAAACCAGTCGTACAGTTATTGACTGCTGCAACACATAGATTTCCACTCACAGCACCACTAAAACTGATATCAACCGTATTTGTTCCGGCTCCGGAGTTAATCGTTGCCCCTGAAGGTAATGTCCAGTCATAAGAAGTTGCTCCTGCAACGGGTGATACCGAGAAGGTCTCAATTGTATTACAAAGATTTGATGAAGGACCTGTAATATTTGAAGGTCTTGCCGGTTGATTAAAGTTTACATTAATACAACGGTTTGCAGATGTAAAGCACGGTGTTTCTGAATTGATACAGATCTGACCCGATGTAAAACCCGGATCGAAGCTTACATCAGCAGTTAATGTGCCCTGGCCGCTATTTAAAACAATTCCGGGAGTCACTGACCATGTGTAATTGGTAGCTCCAGCAACTGGATCAGCTGAATAAATGACATTTGATTGTCCTTGACAAACCAGAGCGGGGCCGGAGGTTATAGTCGGAACTGAAGATTTATATCTTATCCAGGTTTTACTGCTGTCATAACTTAGTCCACAGGCATT
>JADLBQ010000024.1 GCA_020847635.1 Bacteroidia bacterium | reverse complement strand
AGCCTCTTTTAAATTATAGAGAAGTGATGGAATCAATCAGACTGATAACTGACCCGGAAGGATTTAATATGTCACCCCAACGGATTACTCTTTCAACTGCTGGAATTTCAAAGATGATTGAAAAACTGGGTAATGATCGTGTGAAATTCAACCTGGCATTATCACTGCATGCGGCAACTGATGAAAAACGATCACAACTGATGCCGGTGAATGATCAGAACAACCTGGCTTCTTTAAAAAGAGCAATAAAGTATTTTATTGAGAAAACCGGTACACGGGTAACTTTTGAATACATTGTGTTTGATTCGTTCAATGATTCAATTCGGGATGCAGATTACCTGATTGACTTTTGCCGTGGAATACCCGTTAAGATAAACCTGATTGAGTACAACCCGGTTGGCGGGGTTCAGTTAAAACGAGCTACGGGGACCAGGCTGAAAGTATTCAAACAACATCTTGAGAGCAAAGGGAGAATGATTGTGAATATCAGACGAAGCAGGGGTAAGGATATAGATGCAGCCTGTGGCCAGCTTGCCAATAAACTTACTTCTGTTTAGTCTTTTTTATTTCATCAATCATAATTGTTTTGCCTGACATACACGATGTCATCCGGTTTATTTCATGAAACCTGACAAGTACTTTCAGGTTATTCTTTTGGAATTTCTTCGGAAGATTATCAGGTTGAAAACGGCTTCCGTCAGCTGTTTCCAGAATAAATCCACACCCGGCAATTTCACTAGCATCAATAATTGTTACTTTAAGAAAATACTTGTCTTGTGCAAATGTGGATGGTGGCTTTCGGCTGCAGCTCATTGCCAAAAATAAAATGACGATTACCTGAATCATCAACAGCAGTTGTTTTTTCATATCTTTAATTTTTTCCAATGACCCGAACGAAGATAATAAAAGGAGGCCAATCCGATCAGCGACCAGTATATCACTTCTGAAAACCACATCCACTCCAGTGAAGTATACCACCAGTTTGTACATGCATAAATATACAACAGGTAAAATACAATACTGATTGCTTCAATCCACATAGCAATACGGGTGTTGCCCGTTCCCGAAACACAGTTCAGTAGCATCAGGCTGATACTGATAACAAGAATTGAAAAACAGGTTACATAAAAGGAACCATACGAATAGCTGATCAGCTCCCGGTCATTGGTTACCAGTGAAAGAATTTCAGTTGGGAAGATTACAAACAGAATCCCAATAATTAGTGATAAAAATAAACTCATAGTAATAACCTTTCTCAGCATGTTAAAAACCTGGTGCGGTTTTCCCTGACCAATCAGGTTGCTGGTTAAACTGTTGGCAGCAGCTGCAAATCCCCACATTGGTGTCATTAATACCATGTACGTTGCCCTGATAACATTTGAGACAGCCAGTTCCCGGCTGCCCATCCGTTCTATAAAAACGAAGAAGAGAAACCAGGCGCCCATGCTAATAAAGTTCTGAACCATTACCGGCATAGAAAGATTGATGATTGGTAAAAAACTGGACTTCCGGATGGGGTTTAACCGGTATAGATTGAATTCTTTGAATTCCTTTCTAAATCTTGCGTATCCTAACAGGTAAACTGAAGCCATTGTTTCAGCAATTCCGGAAGCCAGTCCGGCTCCGGCAATTCCCATTTCAGGTAATCCCCAATTACCAAAAATCAGCATGTAATCAAGGATAACATTGCTTATAAACATAATTGCTGAACTGACAGATATTGCTTTTGTTCGTCCGACACCAACGTATAATCCACGGCAACCGGTAAGCAACATGGCAGGCCAAACTGCCCAGCCTCGTGACTGGATGTACACCACAGCTGCATCGCTGATATGTTTTGACTGAATGATCCTGGAAAACATCAACGGAGAAACTGCATACAGGAAAATGGAAAAGGTTATGCCGCCTAATGTCTGAATAACCAGGGTATGAACGAAGATGCTACCTGTTTCACCGGCCTTGTTTTCACCCATCCTTCTTGCAATCAGGATCTGAGAACCAATTCCCACTGCCATCCCCAGCATGATCAGAATAAAGTAAAGCACACCGGCAATAGCAGCTGCTCCGAGTTCGGTTTCGCCTACACGGCCGAGAAAGGCTGTATCGGTCAGATTGAGTGTCGTATGAGCCACACTGCCAGCAACAATAGGCCATGAAATCTGCCAGATATTTTTGTAAGTGACCGTTGTTTTCTCCATAAAAGCCGGCAAAAATAGGCCTGATCAGTATAGTGTTCATTAAACAACTGCTTTTGCTTGTTCCTGTTAAATCATCAATTACCTGAATCAACCTGCATTTGCAACAAGTTACTATAATGATTATAGATAATGCTGATTATCGGGAACTGTCTGGCTGATTTCGAATCCAAAATTTACAGGTAAAAGCATTAAATACGGTTTGATGCTCTCACTCCCATGTATAAATAAACGGATAATCAATGAAGTAATAGAGCTATCTCACTTAATGCGTGAATTGAATGGAGAGGGTATAGCTGTCAGCCTTCCTTTCTTATTTAGACTGATCAAATGAACAGTTGACTGAGAGGCTGCTGATTTGTAGTGGTTACGAAGGCTTTTAAACATGAATCTATAGTTTATCAGTTGCTATTTTAGCAGCATGAATAATCAAGAGGAAAAACTGAAAGCCTTTGGGCGACTGATGCAAATTATGGATGAGCTTCGTGCAGGATGCCCGTGGGATAAGAAACAAACAATGGAGAGTCTTCGTCACCTAACAATCGAAGAAGTTTATGAACTATCGGATGCTATACTGAACAAGGATATTGACGGGATCATGAAAGAGCTAGGCGATCTGATGCTTCATATTATTTTCTATTCTAAAATTGCTGATGAGCAAAAACAGTTCGATCTGGCAGATGTCATGAATTCTGAAAGTGAGAAACTAGTATATCGCCATCCGCACATCTATGGAGATGTGGAAGTTGCCAATGCCGATGAAGTCTCAAAAAACTGGGAACAGTTAAAACTAAAAGAAGGCAGAAATCTGTCCGTACTGGGCGGAGTTCCGGTTTCACTGCCGGCAATGGTTAAAGCTATGCGGATTCAGGAGAAAGCCAGCAGTGCAGGTTTTGACTGGGAACAACCGGATCAGGTTTGGGATAAGGTGATGGAGGAACTGCAGGAGTTCAGAAATGAATGTAATTCTGCACAAGGAGGTGCTATCAGTGAAGAATTTGGAGATCTGCTATTTGCATTAATCAATTATGCCCGGTTTTTAAATATCAATCCAGATGAAGCACTTGAAAGAACCAATCTGAAATTTATTAAAAGGTTTAACTATATTGAGTGCAAGTCAAAAGAAGACGGAAGAAGTTTTAAAGAAATGACTCTGCAAGAGATGGACCGCTACTGGAATGAAGCTAAAAACCTTTGATTTAATTCCGGTAAGGATAATGCGGTTAGGCTTTCTGTTTATTGTCATAATTTTCCCATTTGCGGAAAGCCTGGCTCAAGATACATTAACCGGATTCAATCAAGCATATTTGCGATCCGTTCTCAAAAATTCTGAAAGAATAATAACAACTCCGTTTAACAGAAAAAAAAGTGAACTGATTACTTCCGGAATATTAATTATGGCAACAGCAGCTACCGTTGCAGTTGACAAAGAAATTCACTCATGGTCGGAAAAAGGCAGGAATGAGAATGCAGAATATTTTTCCAGTCGGTTGTTTAGTCCATTAGGTAATCTTTATGGATTTATGTTTGTTGGTGGATGGTATTTTAAAGGACTGATGGAGCATAATAATCGCGCAAAGCAAACAGCTTTGAATGCAACTACTGCCATTCTGATAAATGCCTTTTTGGTTAATACCGTAAAATTGATGATGAATCGGACGCGCCCTCCTCAAAATGTCGGGCCGGCTGCAGATGAGAGTTTTAATCCCTTTGAAGATAATAATCTGCATGATTCATTTTACTCAGGGCACACGTCAACTGCATTTGCAGTTGCAACTGTGTTTGCAAAGGAATACCGTGAGTATAAATGGGCCCCGTACCTGGCCTATGGACTGGCTTCTTCAGCTGGTATTTCAAGAATTTACCTGCAAAAACACTGGCTGAGTGATGTTACTGCAGGTGCACTCATTGGCTATTACATCGGCTCAGTAGTGAATAAAGGCAAGTTTCCGAATACCGGTTTGTCATTTAACAGTAGCACTGTATCCTTGTTTTACCGGTTTTAGAAAATCAGCTGTTTACTTTTTGAAACAATAAAGTTTCTTCGGATTCTCCTGAGAGTGAAGTAAAGCAAACAAACTTAAATCCAAGCCGGGCTAACAGGTCTTGTGATTCAAGGTTCTCTGCACGGGACAGGGCGAACAGCTGATTTACTGCATAAATTTCTTCTGTCCTTTTTATAACTGACTGAGCAGCTTCAAATGCATAACCCTGCTTCTCAAATTCAGGAAGCAGAGCAAATCCCAGTTCAAAGCGCAGCTCACTCTGACGATAGAAGACACCGCAAATTCCAATCTTCTGATTAGTATCGGTTAATGTGATGAGGTTGGTCGTAAAGCCAAGTTGTTTCAGCTGATTATAAAGTGAATTCTTAATATAATTCCTGGCTTTCTTTAAAGAATAAATTTTCAAATCACCGATATACTTCAGCCATTTGGTTGTATTAACCAGTTCAAGGATGAAAGCAGCATCATCTGTATGAACCGGTCGAAGGAGAAGCCTTTTGGTAGTGAATGAAGTGAAGTTCACAACTCAGTGTATTTTCAGCCCTCAAAGATTAGCAACTTGATTAGATAACAATATTTATTATTGCAGTTAATCTTTCTTATTATGAAATCAGTTCCCCCGTTGACCTTTTTCTTTGTTGTTATGTTAAGTGTATTTACTTCCTGCGGAGAAAAGGATAAATCGGTTGCATGTACGTTAGAGTTCAGGCAAATCTCCGTTAAAATAACAGGAGAAAAACTAGATGAATGGTACACCATCAGGCTAAAAAACAATGATACCATTCGGTGGGAAACAGGTCATACTGCCGGAGCAGAATACTACCCAGTGCTGGATGACAGCTACCAGCCAAAGCTGGAGGGTAAAACCGACGAATTCCGTTTTTTGGGGTTTAAGAATAACGTTATGCTGGTTAATGAACCATTTATTATCAGTGCTGACAAATGCCACATCAATCTTGTAAACGGGAAATCAGAAATTAATCTTTAGTCTGGATTATTGCTTTTCAAAAGCTCCCAGATCAGGATTGGTTCTTGGATTCCCTTTTAGATCGGTTTGTGTAACTGAATTGATATAGGCCGGGTTACCTTTGTCAATACTGAATGAGGTTGCCGTCAGTTCATAATTGTTTTCAGAAGGTTTCTCAAAACCCGGGTCCTGATTAGAATAAACCTGGTCAAAATGATTTGGATCACCAACCGGTGTGTTGGAGTCCCGTTTAATCAAGGTATAGGTAAACAGATGATTCGCTGCAGCTCCGCTTTTAAAATCAAGTTCAAGCTCATTTGAGCCAGATCCATAAATAATGCAGTTCTTAAAATCAGCTTGATTAAGTGCAGTAGCCTGAACTCCGGAGGTGGAATTATAATAATTATTCAGATAGACTGAAGGAGTACTGCGCTGCGACCTCGACCAGTAATTAGCAAACGTGCATTGGTTAAACTCATAACTGCCACCCATAGTCAAGGCAATCAGGTAATTCGCACTATTGGCAACAACGGTATTGGCAGACACAATGGTATAATCACGGGCCAGGATTCCGATTCCTGAAGTATTCCGGATAAAGGTATTGTTAAGAATCAGTTTACGCTGATTATTACCGATTGTCGAATACAAATTTTCAGCCTGAATTCCAATAAAGGAATTTTTAATGATTGCATGGTTAATCTCGTTCTGGTTTGAGTTATCGCCTTCATTAATCCAGATTCGGTCCCATTGACCGGGAATTTCCGAATAACCGGGTTCGAGCCGTGTTCCCTGAAAAATTACCGGATTATCAACGGTTCCGTTGACTTTCAACAGGCCATAACGATACACCCAGAGGCCTGAATTCTGGAAGAAATGAATCTGCGTACCTTCTTCAATGGTCAGTGTACAAGCTGAGTCAACTACAGCATATCCATAAATAACATAAGGTAACGAGTTATTCCAAACCGAATTACAGGGTAGAATTGAATATTGCAATCCGAAAATGGAATTTGTTGGAGTGATGAAGTTTGCATTTTGGCCAAAGGCAACTAAGTCCACATCCTGAAGTTTGCCATTGGTTTCGAAAAGGATTGAATCGGTAACTAGAAAAGGAGTAACGGCATTATTAGGATCTATGGTGACTTCAATAAAAATCCAAAGGCTGTCTTTTTTCCCGATTTCAATATCATTAAAAATCTTCCCGGGTGTGCCATCTACATTCAACCTGAATAGTGAACTGTTGCCATTAGCCAGCCTGATTGAAGAAATCTTAACCGGTTTGTTTTCATCGTTGTAAACCAGCAGGAATTCAGTAGTTGAACCAATAGTGGTGAATATTGTATCAAAAAGAATGGTATCAGTAGAAAACCTTAAACTGAATGACTGGCTGGTATTAAAATCATCTTCTTTCTTACAGGAATTGAACAACAATACAGCAATGAAAAGATAAAGCAGGTATCGCATAGGCGGAGCAAAGAAAACGTTTTAGCTAAATCAGTTGGTATAAAGCGGGTCTGATTTATAAAATGATTCAACCAACAGTTTGGAGATTTCTCTATAGTTTCTATATTTGCATCCTTGCTAAATTTTATGAAAAAGGATATCCATCCAAAAAATTACCGGTTTGTAGTGTTTAAAGATATCTCAACCGATTATTCATTTCTGAGCCGTTCCTGTGCTGAAACCCGTGATAAAATCACCTGGTCAGACGGGAAGGAGTACCCCTTGGTAAAACTTGAAATTTCTTCTGATTCTCACCCGTTTTATACCGGCAAAATGAAGTTGGTTGATACGGCTGGCCGTGTTGATAAGTTCCGTAGCCGTTATGGTAAGAAGCAGGAAGCAAAGAAATAATTGAATTATAGTTTTCATGGCTTTTCAAGGTTACAGCTCCCGAGAGGAGCTGTTTTTCGTTACATACTTTTTTATTTTCATGTAAATTCACACGCTCATTTTTAAAGACCATGAATCTTGTTTTTTACGATGTACATCCAATTACATTTTATCCATTTACGCTTACCCGGCCGGTCTCAGAAATCAGAATTGGCATTCTGACAATCAGAGAAAAATGGGAACATGTTTTTAAAGCTCCGGTGTCATGGAAAACGGAGCCACATCTGTCAAGAAAATTTAGTTTTAAGGGTGATGCTAATAGCTTGTATATCAATAGTTCAGTACTTGCAAACGAAAGTCTTTTTGAGGCTGTAAAAGAATTAAATCCAGGACAAAAACTCTTGTGTTCGGGTAAGTTGATTGCCTGGTATCCGGGTACAGAAAACCCCGGAGAAGATAGCCTTAATAAGCTAAAAGTTGTTGAGTTGAAAGGCCCCGTTGATTGCATTGAAACCCTCTGGGATATCTTCTTAAAAAATGATAATGAGATAAAGAAAGACTTTAAACTATTAACCAAAGGCAGAAATTCGGCTGGCGACAGGCGGTGGGCCGGAACCCAGGATTTATTTATTGAAAAGGGAGCAATAGTTTCAGCAAGTCATATAAACACTTCTGCCGGGCCGGTATATATTGGTAAAGATGCCGAGGTGATGGAAGGGGCGCTGATTCGGGGGCCATTTGCACTCTGCGAACATTCTACTTTAAAAATGGGTGCAAAAATTTACGGTGCAACTACTATTGGACCTCATAGCAAGGTAGGCGGTGAAGTCAAAAATTCAGTGATCTTTGGATTCAGCAATAAAGCACATGAAGGTTTTCTGGGAGATGCTGTAATTGGTGAATGGTGTAATCTGGGTGCTGATACCAATAATTCAAACCTGAAAAACAATTATGGAAAAGTTAAAGTCTGGAATTATGAATTAAAGAAAATGGCTGCAACCGGAATTCAATTTTGCGGATTGTTTATGGGCGATTTTTCTAAAAGTGGAATCAATACGATGTTTAATACCGGTACCGTTACCGGAGTATCTGCCAATGTATTTGGAAGTGATTTCCCGCCTAAATATATTCCCTCCTTTTCCTGGGGCGGAGCTGCCGGGTTCCAACAATATGATTTAGAGAAGGCGTTTCAAGATATTGCAGCAGTAAAATTAAGAAGGGCCATGCCATTTTCAAATGAGGAACAGGCCATTTTAAGAGCAGTTTATGAAATGAAGATCTAAGTATCTGCCATTTTTTGCAAAATCTTTTGATGGCATTACAATTGAAAACATTGAGTTTATGTTAAGTAAGTCCGGAATCCGGTCATTTTGTCATAATATTTTAAGATATGTTTGAAGAAGAAGATAACATGAAGTCACGCCTTCAATTAAACCTGATATCAGATGATGAGCCGGAATTAATTCCGATTCTCTCATTGGAGGATGAGGAGCAGATTAACGCTGAAAATGTTCCGGAAGTTCTGTCAATTCTACCATTGAGGAATACAGTCCTGTTTCCCGGTGTCGTTATTCCGATTACGGTTGGTCGGGATAAAAGCATTACCCTGATTAAGGAAGCTTACAAAGGAAATAAAATCGTTGGAGTCATTTCACAAAAGGACATTTCAATTGAAGATCCGAAGTTTGATGATTTGAATAAAATCGGTACAGTTGCCAATATCCTGAAGATGCTCCGGATGCCTGATGGAAATACCACAATTATCATTCAGGGTAAAAGACGGTTTCAGATGATTGAAGAAGTTCAGAATGAACCTTATCTTAAAGCCAGAATCCTTGCCATCAGCGATAATAGACCTCCGCTTAATGACAAGGAATTTATTGCATTGGTTGACTCATTAAAGGATATTAGCTACCAGATCATTCAGAATTCACCAAACATTCCTTCGGAAGCTGGATTTGCAATTCGCAATATCGAAAGCCCGGCTTTCCTGATCAACTTTGTTTCATCCAACATGAATGCAGATGTCACAACCAAACAGACATTGCTCGAAATGGTAGATGTCAAATCCAGAGCCCAGAAGGTGCTGGAATTGCTAAGTAAAGATCTGCAGATGATTGAACTGAAAAATCAGATACAAAGCAAGGTGAAAGGGGATATTGATAAGCAACAACGTGAGTTTTTCCTGAATCAGCAGTTAAAAACCATTCAGGAAGAATTAGGCGGAAACAACTTCGATAAAGAGATTACTGAAATGAAAGAGAAGGCTTCTAGGAAGAAATGGTCGAAAGCAGTTGCGGAGGTTTTTGATAAGGAAATTGAAAGACTGGGCAGAATCAATCCGGCAGCAGCAGAATACAGCGTTACGCTGAACTATATTGACCTGTTACTTGAATTGCCTTGGGATGAAAAAACACTTGACAATTTTGACTTAAAGAATGCACGAAAGGTTCTGGATAAGGATCATTTCGGATTAGATAAAGTCAAAGACCGGATTCTTGAATACCTGGCAGTTTTAAAGCTGAAAGGTAATATGAAGTCACCTATTATGTGCCTGGTCGGACCACCCGGAGTGGGTAAGACATCACTGGGTAAATCCATTGCTACTGCTTTAGGCCGTAAATACGTCAGGATGTCGTTAGGCGGATTAAGAGATGAAGCTGAAATCCGCGGCCACCGCAAAACCTATATCGGAGCCATGCCTGGCAGAATTATTCAAAACCTGAAAAAGGCAAAGTCATCAAATCCTGTTTTTGTGCTTGATGAGGTTGATAAACTGACTAGTGATTTTCATGGTGACCCTTCTTCGGCATTGCTTGAAGTTCTCGACCCGGAACAAAATAATGCCTTCTATGATAATTTTGTTGAAATTGATTACGATTTGTCGAATGTCCTTTTTATAGCAACAGCTAACAGCTTGAGTACCATTCAGCCTGCCTTACGTGACCGGATGGAAATTATTGAACTGAATGGATATACAGTTGAAGAAAAAACTCAAATTGCTGTCCGGCATCTGATTCCAAAACAATTGGAGGCTCACGGATTGAAGAAGAACCAATTGTTGTTTAATAACGAAGCCATTGTTACAATTATTGATGAATACACCTTTGAGTCAGGTGTAAGAAACCTGGAACGGAATATCGCATCTGTAATCCGCTCCATTGCCAAGTCCATTGCATCGGACGAATCCTATGATTTAAAGATTACGCGTAAACAGATTTATAAGATTCTGGGAGCTCCGAAATTTATTAAAGACAAATGGTTAGATAACAAATTTGCCGGAGTGGTAACCGGGCTGGCCTGGACTGCTAACGGAGGGGATATACTATTTGTTGAAAGCAGTCTTTATCCAGGTAAAGGGAAACTGACATTAACCGGAAATCTGGGTGATGTTATGAAAGAGTCAGCAACCATTGCGCTCGATTTTATCAAAGCTCATGCTGCCGACCTGGAATTAGACTCCAAACTGTTTGAGTTCTGGGATATTCATATTCATGTTCCTGAGGGAGCTACACCCAAAGACGGACCATCAGCCGGAATTACAATGCTCAGTTCACTGGCTTCTTCCTTAACACAAAGAAAAGTAAGAAAAAAACTTGCAATGACTGGTGAAATTACCCTCCGCGGAAAGGTCTTGCCGGTTGGTGGGATTAAAGAAAAGATTTTAGCTGCCAAACGTGCAGGTATTGAAGAAATCATGCTGAGTGAGGATAACCGTAAAGACATTGAAGAAATAAAACCGGAATACCTTAAAGGACTGAAGTTTAAATACGTGGATACAATGAATGAGGCACTTGATTATGCATTGCTTTCTGAAAAAGTCAGGAATCCGGTTAAGATTGAAATTCCCCGAACAACTCCTGCCTTAAAAATTGACTGAAACCTGACGGGTTGAACTGCTCCCTGCAGATTAGGGTGATTCCCATACTAAAATTTTGGTTCACTGAAAATACACCCGGTTGCCGGTAAAATAGGAACTGACATTCCGTCTTAATTTATTTTATTCGCAGTTTGCTGCCTGCAATGAAACTTGGAATGATAAAGAACCCATTCAATTTCCTGGTTATCGTTGCTTCATTAGGATATTTTGTAGATATCTATGACCTGATTCTTTTTAATGTCATAAAAAAGGAAAGCCTTGAAATGTTGGGCCTGGGTGGTGTAAATTATGAGAGTAGTGAAATCTTTCTTTTCAACTGCCAGATGATTGGAATGCTGTTTGGCGGAATCCTCTGGGGTGTTCTGGGTGATAAAATTGGAAGATTAAAAGTTTTGTTCGGATCCATACTGCTATACTCAGCAGCAAATATTGCAAATGCGTTTACCACTGAATTATATTCGTATGCTTCAGTGAGGTTTCTGGCAGGCCTGGGACTTGCCGGAGAATTAGGAGCCGGAATCACACTGGTAGTAGAAACAATGCATAAGAAATTTAGGGGTTACGGTACTATGATCATTGTAACTTTTGGAGTGCTGGGTGCTGTTTTTGCCGGAATGGTTGGTAAAGAAGGAGCTTTTCTGACAGGATGGATCAATAAACTCTTTGGTGAGTCGCTGGCCGGCTGGCAAATTGCCTACATCGTGGGTGGCCTGATGGGACTGGTGTTGTTGTTTCTGCGAATCGGAACTATCGAATCCGGTATGTTTAAAGACATTGTTAAAGAAAAAAATGTAACCCGAGGTAATTTCAGAATTCTGTTTAAGCCCGGTAATCTGCTGAAGTACCTGAAATGTATCTCAATCGGTGTGCCTATCTGGTACGTGGTTGGTCTGTTAGTTGCCCTCTCAGTTGCTATTTCAAAGGATACGGGAGTGAAGGGGATTGATACCGGAACAGCTATCATGTATGCTTATATAGGTTTAAGTGCAGGGGATCTGATCAGTGGTTTGCTGAGTCAGTATTTCCGGTCAAGAAAAAAAGTAGTGGTCGGATATCTTATTTTTTTATCCGTCTTAATGTTGTTGTATTCATTTCCGTTCAGCAGTTCACTAACCTGGTTTTATATTTTGTGTTTTCTGATGGGTTGTGGTACCGGATATTGGGTCTTATTTGTAACTATTGCCTCCGAACAGTTCGGAACCAATATCAGAAGTACGGTAACCAACACCGTCCCAAACTTTGCCAGAGGTTCAGTTGTTCCTATTACATTGTTGTACAAATCTCTTAAGCCGTTGCTTGATTCATATATTTACAGTGCGCTTATTGTTGGAATAATATGTTTGGCTATTGCATTTTATTCAATTTTAACCATTGAGGAGACATTCGGTAAAGAACTAAATTATGTTGAAAAATGAAAAAGAAGACACTTGTTCTTGGAGCTTCCGTTAAACCGGAGCGGTATTCGTTTAAAGCTATTAACCGCCTCAGGGATGCTGGGCTTGAGGTTGTAGCTGTTGGCAACAGAAAGGGGTCAGTCCGTGATGTTGAAATTCTGACAAACACCAAAGGAATCGAAGGAATTCATACAGTAACGCTGTATCTTAATCCGCTTAACCAGGAGCCATATAAAACCTTTATTTATGAACTGGCACCACAACGTGTTATTTTTAATCCGGGAACTGAAAACCCCGGTTTTGAAACGGAACTCGAAGAAAAAGGGATTGAAACGATTGAAGCATGTACCCTGGTTATGTTATCAACAGGGCAGTTCTAAACCGGGGACATAATTTTCTAAATAGAAAATCAAAAGCTTTGGTAAAAATACACTACGTTTGCAAGCTCACAATGCGGGGTGGAGCAGAGGTAGCTCGTTGGGCTCATAACCCAAAGGTCGCAGGTTCGAGTCCTGCCCCCGCTACTAACTGATAAACAGCCAGATATCCGTTTCCATACAATTGTTTAGAGGCTGTATTCGCAATTGAATTTCCCCATTCATTTTTATCAGACATCACATCGTTAACTTTGTAAAAATTTAGTGCATGGCTGAGTTAAGAAAGATTCGTGTTACCAAGCATCCCATTGCCAAAGATGCAACTGAACTGGAGCAGGAGAAAAGCGAAATCCTGAAACGCTATCGGGCCTTGCTCCGCAGTTGCAAACCAACTATGGAGAAGGATGATAAAAAGCTCATTCGGCTGGCATTCGACACTGCTCTCAATGCCCATGAAGGAATGAGGCGCAGAACCGGAGAACCTTATATTTTTCATCCCTTGGCAGTTGCCAGGATTGTAACTGAAGAGATGGGCCTGGGAACTACTTCGGTTGTGGGGGCATTGCTTCATGATACAGTGGAGGACACCAATATCACACTTGAAGATATTGAAGACAGATTTGGCAAAACCATTGCAAAAATTGTTGACGGGCTGACAAAAATTTCTGGTGTGTTTGATCAGGGCAATACCTCAATGCAGGCAGAAAATTTTCGAAAGGTTCTGCTAACGCTCAGTGATGATGTCCGAGTAATCCTCATTAAGATTGCCGACCGGCTTCATAACATGCGTACCCTGGAAATGATGCCACGAAACAAGCAGCTGAAAATAGCCGGTGAAACCGCATTTATCTATGCACCTCTTGCACATAGGCTGGGTTTTTATGCTATTAAAAATGAGTTGGAAGATCTTGCAATGAAATATACTGAGCCACAGGCCTATCAAGAAATTACAGGAAAGTTGCATGCGAGTAAAAAAGAACACGATAAGTTTATCAATGATTTTACAAAGCCGTTGATTGAAGAATTTAAAAAGCAGGGATTCAACTTTGAAATTAAGGGAAGACCAAAATCAATTCATTCGATTTGGGAAAAGATGAAACGGCAGCAGATTCCCTTTGAAGAAGTCTATGATCTTTTTGCAATCCGGATTATTATTGATACCCTGCCTGAGAAAGAGAAGGCTGATTGCTGGCGGATTTATTCCATTGTAACCGATTATTATGTTCCAAATCCTGATCGTCTTCGTGACTGGATTTCAACTCCTAAAGCAAACGGTTATGAGTCACTCCATACAACAGTAATGAGCAGCAGCGGCAAGTGGGTTGAAGTTCAAATAAGAACCCGCAGAATGGATGAAATTGCCGAAATGGGCTATGCCGCTCACTGGAAATACAAAGAAGGCAGTGCCGAAAGTGCATTGGATGAATGGGTAGCTAAAATCCGGGAATTGCTCGAAAGTCCTGAAGGCAATGCCCTTGATTTTGTGGATGACTTTAAACTGAATCTCTTTTCAGAAGAAATTTTTGTATTTACCCCGAAAGGAGACCTGAGGACTTTGCCCCACGGAAGTACTGCCCTCGATTTTGCTTTTGATATTCATACTGATATCGGCAGTCGTTGTATCGGAGCAAAGGTGAACCATAGACTGGTTCCAATCAGTCATAAGTTGACAAGTGGTGATCAGATTGAAATTATTACTTCCGAAAAACAATATCCGAAAGAAGACTGGCTTTCTATTGTTGTAACTGCCAAAGCAAAAGGAAAAATTAAAGATGCAGTTCGTGAACATCGTAAAAGACTGACAGATGATGGCAAAGAGATTTTTGATAAAAAGCTCAGGCAGATAAAGGTAGTCGAAAGTTCGGTGAACATGAATAATGTATTGCTTTACTATAAGGTGGCTACTACTGCTGATTTATATTACAGGGTGGCAATGAATGTCATTGATCTGCATGATCTTCGTGAGGCATTGCAGTTTGACCCCAAAACAAGAAAAGTGAATCCGCGGAAAGCCGGATTGAGTTTTGAAGAATTGGTTAAACAGGTTCGGGGAAACAATGATGCACTGGTTATTGGTGAGGATATTGGTAAAATAGCATATAAATTATCATCCTGTTGTAAACCGATTCCCGGTGATGATGTTTTCGGATTTATCACTTCAGACGAAGGAATAATTATTCATCGGACCAATTGCCCTAATGCAATAAAGCTGATGAGTAATTATGCATTCCGGATTGTTAAAGCAAAATGGACCGGAGCTAAGGAAATTGCATTCCTGACCGGTGTACGCATTACCGGAGTGGATGATGTTGGTGTGGTTAATCATATCACAAAGGTGATCTCAAGTGAATTGAAGGTAAATATGCGCTCTATCAGTATTGAATCAACAGATGGTTTGTTTGAAGGTACTATTATGCTGTTTGTTCTTGATACCAAGCATCTGAATACTCTGATGAAAAGACTCAGAAAACTGAAAGGAATTATGAGTGTTTCTCGCATAGATTAGAATAATCCGACCATGAATCAGATAGTAACTAACAAAGACCCTGAAAAAATTCTGAGAAACTACCTTGAAAAGGGGAATCTGAGGAAAACAAAAGAGCGATTTTCTATTCTTAAGGAGATTTATAACCTGAAAACTCACTTTAGTGTAGAGTCACTTCATGAACATCTTCTTCGTGAGCATTATAAAATCAGCCTGGCTACTGTTTATAATACCATCGAACACCTGCTGGCTTGTAAACTTATCCGAAGGCATCACTTTGAACAGAACCTGTCAATCTATGAACCTGCAATCGGTCAACGACAGCATGATCACCTCATTTGTAGTGATTGCGGATACGTACTTGAGTTTTGCGATCCGCGTATTCAGCAGATTCAGGATACTATGGGTGAACTGTTGAATTTCAGGATTACCGGGCACTCACTGCATCTTTATGGTCATTGTAATAAACTGAAGGAAAACGGAATTTGCCCTCATTTTGAGAAGAAAAAATAGCTTTGCATTAACCAACAATTAAAACCAGCTTTACATGGAATTTGACTATAAGATTAGAAGACATGACAATTATTGCACACTCCACTTGTCAGGTAATCTGATGGAACGATCACAAGCTGCCAGGCTACTGGATGAAATTCAAAAAATCGAACCTGAACGAAATAGGTTTTTTATTTTAAATCTTTCCGACTTTAAATACATGAACAGTACCGGGCTCTCCGTCTTACTTAATATCCTTACTACTGCACGTAAAAATGGAGGTGAAGCTATTATATGCAACATTTCTGATAAAGTTAAATCTTTACTCATGGTTACACGTCTGACCGATATCTTTACCGTTACAGATACCGAGGAAAGCGCTGCAGCAGCATTCATCCAGGAAGCCTGATTATTTACCAGAAAATTTTAAATCAATGAAAACAGATGTACTTCTGGGTCTTCAATGGGGTGATGAAGGGAAAGGGAAAATTGTTGATGTACTCGCTCCTCATTATGATGTGATAGCCCGGTTTCAAGGTGGTCCAAATGCCGGACACACCCTTGAGTTTAACGGAATCAAACATGTTCTCCATACTATTCCATCCGGAATTTTTCATGAAAAGAAAATAAACCTGATTGGAAACGGAGTTGTACTTGATCCTGCCATTTTTAAAAAGGAAGTGGATGCCCTGCTGAAAATGGGAGTTGATGTAAGAAGGAATTTAAGGATTTCAAGAAAGGCTCATTTAATTCTGCCTACTCACAGAATACTTGATGCTGCCAGTGAAGCGCAGAAGGGAAAGGAAAAAATCGGAAGCACATTGAAAGGAATTGGCCCGGCTTATATGGATAAAACCGGAAGAAATGGTTTACGGGTTGGTGATATCGAGTCAACCGATTTTGAAACCCGCTATCGGTCATTGGTTGATAAGCACATCAGAATGCTGGCACACTTCCAGTTTGATTATGACCTGAAGGTGTATGAGTCGGTCTGGTTTGAAGGAATTGAAACCATGAGAAAAATGAATCTGGTTGATGGCGAATATGAGATTAACCGCTTACTTGATCAGGGGATGAAGGTACTGGCTGAAGGAGCTCAAGGCTCTCTGCTGGATATTGATTTCGGATCTTATCCATTTGTAACTTCATCGAATACTATTACAGCAGGAACTTGTTCAGGATTGGGTATTTCTCCTCACAGAATTGGAGAAGTGTTTGGTATTTTCAAAGCTTATTGTACACGAGTTGGAAGCGGTCCTTTCCCTACCGAATTAAATGACGATACGGGCGAATGGATCCGTAAAAACGGAAATGAATTCGGTGCTACAACCGGTAGACCCAGAAGAACAGGATGGCTTGATATCCCCTTGTTAAAATATTCCATTATGCTGAATGGTGTAACTAAACTAATGATGATGAAATCGGATGTACTCTCAGGAATTGACCACCTTAAAATCTGTACCTCCTACACCCTGAATGATAATGATCTTACCACCATTCCTTATGATATTGTTTACAACACGCCATTACCGGTATATACAGAAGCAAATGGATGGAAAGAGAATCTGACTGACGTTGCGACTGAGGCCCGGTTCCCACAAGAGTTAAAATCGTATATCCGGTTTATTGAAGAAAAGACCGGAGTTCCGGTTCATGTTGTTTCAGTTGGTCCTGACAGAAAACAGACAATCATTACCAAAAAGCTTTTCTGATGCGGATGGTTATTCAGCGTGTTCAGTCAGCTTCCGTACATATTCAAGACATGGAACATACCTCAATCGGACAGGGATTGCTGATTCTGCTTGGAATTGAACGGGATGATTCGGATGAGGATGCCGACTGGCTGGCTGGCAAAGTTTCCTTAATCCGATTATTTGATGACAACCAGGGAGTAATGAACCGGTCAGTAATTCAAGTTGGCGGTGAGTTATTGGTTATAAGCCAGTTTACCCTTCATGCATCAACCAAAAAAGGTAACCGCCCCTCTTACATCAAAGCTGCACCGGCTGAAAAAGCGGCTCAGTTATATCATAAATTCATTTCACTGCTTAAAGAAAATTCCGGGATTGATGTTAAGTCTGGAGTTTTTGGTGCTGATATGCAAGTACAATTGATTAATGACGGACCGGTAACAATCCTTATTGACAGCAAACAAAAAGAATAACCGCCTCATAATCGTTAACCCAGCTACCTGATGAAATGGATTGAAGTAGACTTTAAAATTCCCGAATCTGAACTTCCATTGTCTGATATGCTGGTTGCCATTCTAGCTGACTCAGGGTTTGATATGTTTGAAGAAAGGGAACAAGAAGGCATTCTTGCTGCTTTTTTGCCTCAGCTGGATTTCAATCAGGAATTGCTAGCAACTATTGACTTAATCAATGAACATAAAATTCCTTTTTCAATAATTTACCATGAGGAGAAAAACTGGAATAAAGAATGGGAAACAAACTTTCAGCCGGTTCAAATTGCTGGTAAAGTAAACATCCGGGCTACTTTTCACCCTACTGATCGAAGCTCAGCGTATGAGATTATTATAGATCCCGAAATGTCATTTGGTACTGGTCATCATGAAACAACTTCAGGAATGATAGAAATGATGCTTGAAACCAATTTTCCAGTTAAATCAGTCTGTGATATGGGTTGCGGAACAGGTATTCTGGCAATCATGGCCGAAAAACTCGGAGCTAAAGAGGTGATTGCTGTTGATAACGATCCGCAATGTATTGCTAATACAATGGAGAATCTAAGAAGGAACAACTGCAACATTGTCAGTGTGAACAAGGGAGACGCAACGTATTTATCTGGTAAACAATTTGATATTATTCTTGCTAACATTAACCGGAATGTTTTACTTGCTGATATGCATCTGTATTCAGATTCGCTCTCAGAAAACGGATTCCTGATATTAAGCGGATTCTACTCCAGCGACCTTAAACACATCCTGGACTCGGCCGGAGCATATCAACTGAAGCCGGTTGCCTTAAAAGAAAAAAATAACTGGGCAATTGTTAAATTTCACAAGGATCAGAAAACAGAGTGAGACTATATTTACAACATTCAAAAATTAAGAAATGAAGAAGATTGACATTGAGTTTAACACAAATGAAGATTTTAATAAGACCCTTTTATCAAAGTTGAAATCAAAGCTGGAAGAAGTACATGATGGAGGGGGAAAGAAGAATGCTGAAAAGCAAAAGGCGAAGAATAAGATGCTGGCCAGGGAACGGATTGCCTACCTGCTTGATAAGGATAAACCTCAAATAGAGATCGGAGCTTTGGCAGCTGATGGAATGTATGAAACCGAGGGTGGCTGCCCTTCAGCCGGTGTGGTCGTTATCATAGGTTATATAACCGGCCGGCAGTGTATTGTTGTTGCCAACGATGCAACTGTGAAAGCCGGAGCCTGGTTTCCCATGACTGCTAAAAAGAATCTAAGGGCACAGGAGATTTCAATTGAAAACAAGCTGCCTATTATTTATCTGGTTGACAGTGCCGGAGTTTATCTTCCGATGCAGGATGAGATTTTCCCCGATAAAGAACACTTTGGAAGAATATTCCGCAATAATGCTGTCATGTCATCAATGGGAATTATTCAAATTGCAGCAATTATGGGAAGCTGTGTGGCCGGAGGCGCCTACCTTCCAATTATGAGTGATGAGGCTTTAATCGTTGACAAGACCGGGTCGGTATTCCTGGCAGGCAGTTACCTAGTCAAATCAGCCATTGGTGAAGATATTGACAACGAAACATTAGGAGGTGCATCAACACACAGTGAGATTTCTGGTGTTACAGATAATAAATTTCCGGATGATGCCTCCTGCCTTGATTACATAAAGAGACTCATTGAGAAAACCGGTCATTTTGAGAATGCAGGTTTTGACAGAAGAGAACCACAGCCTCCAAAAAAGGATGCAAAGGATATTTTCGGGATTATTCCTTCAGATGCGGGAAAACAGTACGATATGTACGAAGTGATTCAGCGACTGATTGACAATAGTGAATTTGATGAATACAAGGCAAAATATGGTCAGACCATTATCTGCGGAACAGCCCGAATAGACGGTTGGGCAATTGGTATTGTAGCTAACCAGCGAAAAGTTGTAAAAAGCAAGAAAGGGGAAATGCAGTTTGGTGGGGTAGTTTATAGTGACAGTGCCGATAAGGCAGCCCGTTTTATTATGAATTGCAATCAGCGAAAAATTCCAATATTGTTTTTACAGGATGTTACCGGATTTATGGTAGGCTCCAGAAGTGAACATGGTGGAATTATAAAAGACGGAGCCAAGATGGTCAATGCTGTTGCCAATTCAGTTGTTCCGAAGTTTACTGTTGTAATTGGAAATTCTTATGGTGCCGGTAATTATGCCATGTGCGGGAAGGCTTATGATCCCCGACTTATTATTGCATGGCCATCCGCTCAAATTGCAGTGATGGGAGGTACCCAGGCAGGCAAAACACTACTGCAAATTCATGTCAGTACAATGAAAACTCAGGGGAAGCAAGTGAATAAAGAGCATGAACAGGAATTGTTAAATGAAATTACCGAAAGATATCAGCGTCAAACCTCACCTTACTATGCTGCAGCTCGGCTCTGGGTAGATGCTATTATTGATCCCATGGAAACACGGAAATGGATTTCGATGGGGATCGAAATGGCGAACCATTCGCCCATTATAAAGCAGTTTAATGTTGGTTTGATCCAGACCTGATACTTGACAAAGTGAATGAGATGAATACTGATGCAAAATGAAACTGCTGTTTGTAGGTCTTGTTTTACTGCATGGAATTATTCATTTGATTGGATTTATTAAAGGCTTCGGATTCCGAGAAGTCAGTGCGTTAAAACATACTGTCAGTAAACAAATGGCCTTTTTATGGCTGATTGCCACAGTTTTATTTATGATCTACGCCTTTCAATATTTTTTTAACCTTCCGTTTTCATGGGTTACAGGCTTTGCCGCAGTGCTTATCTCTCAGATTCTGATAATATTTTATTGGCAAGATGTCAGGTTTGGAACAATCCCTAATCTGCTCATTGTTACCGTATCGTTTTCCGCATTCGGTTTTTATTCTTTCCAGCAAGATACCCGACTTAAAGTAACTGAACTGTTTAATCAGAATAATTTGCAGGATAAGAAGATCTTGACTGAGAATGAAATACTACATTTACCTGAACCAGTAAAAAGATGGCTTCATCATTCCGGGGCTGTGGGTAATACAATAATTCAAAATGCAAGAATTAGGCAATTAGCAGAACTGAAAATGAGACCTGAACAGGAAAAATGGCTGAAAGCAGAAGCAACTCAATATTCAGTCATGAATGAACCAGGATTTGTCTGGAGTGTAGATGTTCAACTTAACAGCCTGCTGGGTTTTCAGGGAAGAGATAGGTTTATAAACGGGAAAGGTGAAATGCTGATACAATTCAATTCTCTTTTTGAAGTTGTGAATGAAGAAGGGGAGAAGATCAGTGAAGGTGCAGCTCAACGCTTTTTAGGAGAGCTCGTTTGGTTCCCCTCATTAGCAATTAGCCCCTTTATTACCTGGCAAACTATAAACGACACAACAGCAATGGCTGTTATTCATTACAAAGGAGTGAAAGGTATGGGTACGTTTTATTTTAACTCATCCGGAGATTTTATCAGGTTCTCAGCATGGCGATACAAAGACAATACTCCGGATGCCAGAAAATTTGAATGGGTCTTGACGGTAACCGGTTATAAAGTTTTTGACTCAATAAGGATTCCTGCAGTAATGGCTGCAACCTGGAGACTGGATCAGGGTGACTGGACCTGGCTCAAGCTGGAGATTACTGACTTAAAATACAACTCTGATACGTTTAAATAGCAGTACTCGAAAATGACTTTTATCCCTCAAACTTTTCAAGCTTGAGTTCATTGCCATCCCAAACAGCATAAGTATAGTCGCGAATCCAGTCTCCCAGATTGATATATCGGCTTGTTTCTCCAATTTTAAGATCAATAATCATGTGGCGATGACCAAAAATGAAATAATCAATGTGTTGTTCTTTTAGTTTTTCCTTACAGAACACAACCAGGTATTCTTTATCGTCACCTTTATACTGATCATCAAAATTGCCAGTTGCAATTCTGCTTTTTCGGCTCCAGTAATTTGCAATTGCAATTCCACAGTTCGGATGAATCCGTGCAAACAACCATTGACAGATTCTGCTTTCAAAAACTTTCTTAATGAATTTATATTTGTGATCTCCCGGCCCCAGCCCGTCACCGTGACCGATGAAAAACAGTTTGCCATTCAGTTCCCGGATCTCAGGCTTGCGGAAAATGACCAGGCCGGTTTCTTCAGGCAAATAATCAAATGCCCACATATCATGATTCCCTGTAAAGTAATTCAGCCTGATCCCGGAATCACTTAATTCGGCTAGTTTACCCAGAAGTCGGATAAATCCCTTAGGCACCACATGCTCGTACTCAAACCAGAAGTCAAACATATCTCCTAATAAGTAAATCTCAGCAGCGTCTTTGGCTGCAACGTTCAGAAACCGGATAATCCTTTTCTCCCTTTCACGGCTGGATGCTTGGTCAGGAACTCCCAGGTGAAAATCTGAAATAAAATAAATTTTATTGCCTGCTGCCACTTACAATGGATTAATACTGTTCTTTAAATTACGAATATTGAAGTTGCGAATACTGAAAACAAACCGGATTTGATCTGCGAATTTCATTCCGTTAATTTCCTGAGCTTCTTTAATGGCATTAGACCGGAGTAACGGAATATGAACTTCAAGTACATTTCGGATCAGAATTAACGATATGCCTCCGTCATAGTAAAAGGTCTCTGCTTCATAAGTGCCGGTTTTCTCTTTTGGTACGATTCCGGCATCAGCAAATAAGGCTATTGGAAGTTTCCAAGGTAAATCAAATGAAAGATTTAAAGCAGCTAACCATTGATCACTCTGGCCTGCATAGGAAAATGATTTAAACCCACCCTCATTCAATTCAGTTTGCTGAGAAAGTACTCCTTTGGTTTCTGTTCTTCCCAAAAACCAGTTGTCAAACAGGTAATCCTGGTATCCTATCCAGCCACTCATTCTGAATTTATAATTACGAACAATTTCTTTATTTCTTATAAAGGCACCGGCAAATAATCTGAAATTAACACCTTTTGATGGCTGATGGTAAGAAATTTTATATCTGATTTCAGCCATTGCTTTTGAATAGTGCCTGCCATTTTCCAGAGCAATGTTAAAGCTATAAGGGTCAAATAACCTGGATTGGGTTAAGCTGAAATATGCCTGCTGATAGTTTAAATATGAATTTTCAATTGCAGCACCATTTGAATGAAATACCCATTCATCAGTCATGGTGCTAATGTTTCTGAATACAATCTGCCTTTTAACGGGTGAGAGGGCACTGCCTTCCTTTAACCGGAATTGAACTGATACCGGTATGGCTGTATAATGCAGATTATAGGGTTTAACCAGGTCATTCCCTTTATTTCTATAATAAGCAAAATGAGATACCGATGCACTCAAAGTGATTCCCTGGAAGATAGCTGAATGAGGGAAAAATTTCAGATCCACAATCCCGGAACCTGAAATGCTGCCTGTTCCTGTTGAATACAGCGGCATAAGTGAAAATTCAAAATTTTTGTCAGTCAGAGCACGGTTATGAATAACCAGGCCAGGCATCCATTTGTCATAATTATTCCATCCGGCAACTGGCAGATAGGAGATTTCAGTCTTATATTCATCCTCAACTCCAAACAGGAACCGGAACTTCACAGGATTCATCTTCTTGAAAATTCCCTTCATGCGGATTGTATTGTTTGACCGTTTTAATTCGGGCATTTGTTTGAATGCATCAATTCTGACCTGATCACAATCAGTACAATGGATTCGGAATGATTTTTTTCCGGTAAAACCATCAATCCATTTTGTACTCTGAACCTCACCGTTTCTCAGAACCGAATAACTCAGCGGACCTGCAATACCACCTTTATTTTTAAGAGTCAGACCGAAACTTTGCTCAGCCAGATTCAACTGGTTTTCAGTTTTGACCGGATGGATGGAAGTAGCAGCATAATCCAGTTTTTGATTACTGTTAATCAGGCCGTCAAAAAACCAGGAAAGATCTTTACCGGTTGTTTCTTCAAAAATTTTTCTCAAATCTTCCGGATAAGGATGTTTGAATTGCCAGGTGTTATAATAGCGTTGCATACAAGAATCAAACAAATCCGGACCGAGATAATTCATCAGGTAGTTAAATGCAATTGCTGTTTTCAGGTAAATGATTGCATTGTAATTAGCAGGAGTATATTCCTGGGCGGGGAGTGATGCAGGCTGGTCGGTATTCGTTCTGGCAACAAGCAGATAAAGCAATCGGAAGACATCGTTATTCGTAAGATTACTGACACCTGCAAATGCCGGAAAACGCTGAAGTCCATATTGTTCAGAACCGGTCGGGGAGGTTCTTCCAAACCGCTGGTTCAGATAACGAAGTTCATTAAACGTATTGATACCTTCATCCATCCATGGAAATACTCGTTCATTACTTGCCAGGATTCCATAAAACCAGTTATGGCCAACCTCATGTGCAATCACATCTTCAAGTTCCAGTTCATTAGATACTGATGCTATAACGGTTACCATAGGGTATTCCATACCTTCCCATGAACCAACACCCTCAACAGCCGAACAGAAATCGTAAGGGTAGTCACCATTCCAGAGAGAATAATAATACAATGCACTATCAACGTACTGAACGGCTTGATTCCATAATTTATTTTCCGGCCGGTTGATCCTATAAGCACGGGTTGTTACTTTCCGGCCCGAATGAGGCAACGTGACTGAACTCTGAGAAATCAAAAAACGCTTATCAGCAAACCATGCAAAATCATGGATGCTATCTTGCTTGTAAACCAGTGTTTTTGTTTGTGATGATGAAATAGGGAAGTTTTGTGTTGAGTTATGTATGACTTGAGGCTGTTGGCTGGATAGCGCAGATGAACTGGTCGGATTTCTGGCCTCAGCATCGTTTTGCAAAACACCGGTTGCTACGACAAGGTAATTTTCCGGAAGAGTAATGCTCACTTCAAAGGAACCCCATTCAGAATAATATTCACCCTGATCAAGATAAGGCATTGTATGCCATCCTCTGTTATCGTATACGGCAGGTTTGGGGTACCATTGTTGAATGTAGAATGCATCACCATCATGACCTAACCTGGAAAAAACAACCGGGATTTTCACTTTGAACGGAGTGGTAACGACAACTTTCTCACCCGGCAGAAGAGGAGTATGCAATTCCAGTTTACAAATATCAATATAGTCAGGATGGTAACTCCAATTAACAGGCTGATGGTTTACTTTAAAGTCGAGTGTAGTAATATATCCACGGTCTTTTTCGGGGATGTTTAAAAATACTGGGTTCTTCTGATTGATAAATTGCCTGGCAAGTGCAGTACTGTCGTTTTTATATCCGTTAGGCCAGAGGTGAAACCAGATACAGGTTAGTGAATCAGGTGAATTGTTGTGATATACCAGGCTGAGGTCAGCATCCAGTTCTCGCAGGCTGTCAATGAGAGTCACCTTGATTGTATAATCAATTCGTTGTTGAAAATACTGTGCGGAGATAATTCCTGCCGGAAATAAAGTCAGAATGACAAGTAACCCTTTTTTAATCATCAGTAAAGCCTGGCACGTTTTACTAGATAGGACATTAAAACCTGATGGAAACCTGCATGAATATCCGATTCTACAAAATCAATTCTATATTGTGCACAGCGTAGTTTCAACTCCTTTTTATAGGCATCCATCGTTTGTATATACATTTCTTTTACCTGATTGGAATGAACTTTAACTTCTTCACCGGTTTCAAGATCAACAAATCGAAAAGGCCTGTTTTCAAATTCAAAATCTTCTTCGTGCTTCCTATCAGTTACATGAAATAAAATTACTTCGTGTTTATTGTACCGGAGGTGTTGCAGGGCATTGAATAACCCATCACTTCCGGAGCCGGCATTTTCAAACATATCACTGAAAATTATGACCATGCTGCGCTTATGAATGTTTTCGGCAATCTCATGCAGCGAAGCAGCAGCATGAGTTAGTGACTGAACGGCAGGAGCAGCTAATAATTCTTCAAGTTTAAACATCAGCAGTCTCTGATGAATAATTGAAGAGCGGGCTGGAGTATGTGTTTCAATTTTGTCTGAAAACACGGTTAGTCCTGAAGCATCACGCTGCAATCGCAAAAGGTAGATTAGAGTAGCAGCAGCATAAACAGAGAACGTGAGCTTGTTTTGAACTTCCTTTTTCCCTTTTTCCGCCAGGGGGTAATGCATTGATGATGAGTTGTCAATTACAAGCTGGCAGCGCAGGTTGGTTTCTTCTTCATAGCGCTTCACAAACAGCTTGTCGGTTCGTCCAAATAGCTTCCAGTCAATGTGGCGAGTTGATTCACCTGTATTGTAAAGCCGGTGTTCGGCAAACTCAACAGAAAATCCATGAAACGGGCTTTTATGCAGTCCGGTTATAAAACCCTCAACAACCTGTTTGGCATAAAGTTCCAGGTGACTGAGGGCTTGCGTCTGGGTTGAGTCAATCATTAAAAGATGATTTATGCCGGAAAATTAATTGAAATTTTTAACTCTCTGATGCAATTGCATCCAAAGCTATGATTTAATGATGTAACATTGTCACATCAACAACATGAAACTGAACATCAAACCCTTTAATGAATTAACAAGTACCGAACTCTATGAGATTCTTAGATTAAGACAACAGGTTTTTGTTGTTGAGCAAAATTGTCCATATCTGGATTGCGACCTGCAGGATTATAATTCCTTTCACCTGATGTTACTTAATCCTGAACATCGCTTAACAGCGTATTGCCGGATCATTTCAATTGCCACTAATCCGGATGAAGTTATTATCAGCCGAGTATTGACAGAGCCGGGATTCAGAAATAAAGGTTATGCCCGGTTGATAATGACCGAAGCATTGAATTTTATCCGGGATACTTTTGGAAAAGTACTTGTTACACTTGGCGCTCAGTCTTATCTGATTTCATTTTATGAATCTTTGGGTTTTACTGCTTTTGAGTCTTACCTGGAAGATGGTATTCCACATACCCTGATGAAACTTAAAATTGAATAAGATGGTATTTCATTGAAGCCGCTGTTTTACCTTAGCCGCAATTAGAATTTGCTGATGGAAGCCTTCTTTGTTATCGGCCTTTTAGTGGTTGCAATCATTCTTTTTGCAACTGAAAAGTTTCCTGTTGATGTTGTTGCAATTTCTGTATTAATCATTCTGGTGGTTACCGGAATTCTCACACCAAAAGAAGCATTTACAGGCTTCAGCAGTGATTTCATGGTGATTCTGGCTTCTATTTTTGTGGTAACCGGAGCTTTTAATGAAACCGGCATTCTTGACCGGTTAGGCTCACATCTGGTACTTCTGGTAAAAAAGAACAAGACCTTGTTCATGATTTATTTTCTCGGCATTACTGCTTCACTGTCGGCTTTTATGAATAACACAACAGTAACTGCATTAGTTATCGGGCCGGCTACAGCAGTTAGCAGAAGAATCAAAATGCCTCTGTCAAAAGTACTCATGCCCATTGCATTTGCTTCTATGCTGGGGGGAACCTGTACTTTAATTGGAACTTCGACCAATGTAGCAGTTAACGGATACATTGTTCAACAGGGACTTGAGCCGCTTGGTTTTTTTGAGTTTCTTCCTCTTGGGCTCATTCTTTGTGTAATTGGAATCTTGTACCTTCTCTTTGTTTCAAATCATCTCTTACCAATCCGTGAAACTCCAAGTTATACCGAAGGCTATGAAATCAGAGAATACCTGACTGAAGTCTTTGTTACTCCAAAATCAAAACTGATTGGCCAGCGGGTCTATGAATCAGACCTAGCCAAAAGTCATGTCAATATTGTAAGACTTCTCAGGAATAAGGAAAATATGATTCCGGTACGTTCTTCGGTTATTGAACCCAAAGATGTCTTGTTGGTTGAATGTAATCTGGATGAGTTGATTAGAATTAAGGAGAAATCCGGGATTGAAATTCTGGGCGATATTATTACCGATAAAGAACTTCAAACTAATAAAATTACTTTAGCAGAAGTCTTGATCACTCCTCATTCAGAGTTGATTAATAAAAGTCTGAAGGAATCCAGATTCAGGCTAAATCATGATGTGATTGTACTGGCAATTCATCGTTTCAATGAGAATCTTACTTCAAAAATCGGGGATATTAAATTGAAAACCGGTGATATGCTGCTGATGCAGGGTCATAAGGATAACATCAATAAGCTTCGAAATTCACCCGGGTTTACCGTTTTAGGTGATTTCAGGGTGAATATGTACAAAGAGCGTAAAGGCATCTTATGTGCTCTGCTTTTTGTGGTAGCTATTGTGATTGGTGCCATTGATATAATTCCTCTCTCAATTGCATTGCTTTCTGCTTCTGTATTGACAGTCTTATCAGGAGCAATTGCAGCTGACCGGCTTTATACCTATATAAACTGGAGGTTACTGGTTCTGATTGGGTCAATGACAGCCTTTGGAGCAGCAATGGAGAATTCAGGAGCTTCACGGCTCATTGCTGATCACATAATTGAAATGTTTATTGGTTATGGACCTCAAGCGGTGATGGCTGCTTTTTGCGTGTTAGTTGCTTTGCTTACTCAGCCTTTAACCAATGCAGCGGCTGCTCTGGTTGTTCTGCCAATTGCCCTGCAAGCTGCCGAAACGCTTCAGGTAAACCCGCATGCTTATGCGATCAGTATCATGCTGAGTGCTTCACTGGCATTGATTGCTCCGTTTGAACCTTCCTGCCTGATTGTTTACGGAGCCGGGAAATATAAATTTATGGATTTTGTCAGAACCGGATTACCTCTGACCATCATCCTGCTGGTGGTAATTTTATTGTTAATTCCTATATTCTGGCCTTTAACCTGAATCTGTTAGTTTCAGTTTTTTAAGATGGCTTCGTATTTTAATGTATTGGATGGATTAATCTGAGTTAGCAGATTGTACATGCGTTTTTTCGCCTCAGGTTGGGCTCCGGACAAAACATTAATGATCTCATCCGCTTTGGCATCAAATAAGGTCTGCATCAGAAAGGAGGTGGGTTTTTCACGATGTACCTTCTGCAGTTGTTCCAGGCTTTCAGTAATATTTGTCAATGCTTCATTTCTTTTATCAACCAGCATATCAAGGCCCTTCCGGTGATAGTTATAGTACAACTCCCGGACCGGTCTGAAAATCGGATCGTTCAGATTGTCTGCTAACCAGTAACGGTTTCGTGAGCTCTCAAATTGTTTCCAGCCACGTTCTGGAGCTGTCTGCATATTAGCAACGATCATCTGTGCCCGCTTTAAGTACATATCGCCTCCTAACAATGAAAATGAATCATAGTCAATTCCCAGAATAATATAAGCATAAAAAGCAAGAACTGAAGGAAGGTTTGGATTGCTTCCGGATTGATTGAATTCAATATTTTGATATTCCAGGTAACGAAATGAAAAATCATTATCCTTAAATGTGAATATGGGTGAATCGTAAGTTGATTTGTAAACTGGCCTTGATAACTGCACCTGGATGCTGCCTTTAAACTCATCATTTGAAACACGCTCATCAATAGTAATCTGCATGGCACACTGAATACGTTCCAGATTTTCGAACTTATCATCAGTCCAGCTGGTGTTATTCATAAACTCAGCAATTGATTGCTGAAGGGTGTTATAAATCCTTTTATCGCTGCTTTGTATCTGAGGAGTCAGCACACTGACTGAACAGTTCAGTTCCTGCCCCATGGCTTTAACTGAGTATAGAAGAATTGTCAGAATGATTAAACTACGCATGAACTTGTTGTTGAATAAAACTAAAGATGTCGGATGCTACCTCTGTTTTCAACTTCAAAGAAAAAGAAACTTTCTTTTTATTCCGGCTGATGATGGTGATTTTATTCGTATCGATTTCAAATCCTGCACCTTTGTCATTCAGTGAATTCAGTACAATCATATCAAGGTTTTTTTCCTTTAGTTTTCTAACGGCATTTTTCTCTTCATTATTACTTTCAAGTGCGAATCCGACCAGAAATTGTTGCCTGGTTTTCCGTTTTCCCATCTCGCTTAAAATATCAACAGTAGGTGAGAGGGTGAGCTGAAATGCTTTCTTTCCTTCCTTTTTTATTTTATTTTTTTCAGGCTCTAGGATTGTATAATCGGCCACTGCAGCAGCCATTATAATAATGTTGCTTAACGGAAAGAAGTTCATACAAGCCTGGTACATCTGTGATGCTGTTTCAACACTGATAAATTCTGCATTTAAAGATGCAGGTTTTTCAACTCCTGCACCGGCAACAACGGTTACGCTGTAGCCATACTTTTCAAATTCTGATGCCAGTGCCAGTCCCATCTTCCCGCTAGAGCGGTTGCTGATAAACCTGACTGGGTCAATTGCTTCACGGGTAGGTCCACAGCTAATCAGAACTTTTTTTTTTCTTTTTTTCTGCAATCCGGTAAAGTACTGTAAGATTTTGCTGAAAATGATTTCAGGTTCTTCCATTCTGCCGGGTCCTTCCAGTCCGCTTGCTAATTCACCTTTTGACGGGCCTGTGAGCTGATGACCATAAGATACCAGCATCTTAAGATTTCGCTGAGTTGAATGATGCAAAAACATATCCATATCCATTGCCGGGGCAATCAATACCGGACAACGGGCTGACAAATAAACGGACAGCAGTAAGTTATCGCAGATGCCATTTGCCATTTTAGCTATTGAATGAGCCGAAGCCGGTGCAATAACCAGCAGTTCAGCCCATAAACCCAGTTCAACATGGTTGACCCAGCTCCCATCCGGGTGGTAAAATTTGGAATAAACAGCTTGTCGGGATAATACCGATAACGTTTGTGGTGTAACAAAATCGGATGAAGAGGGGGTCATCACAACTCTGACTTCCGCTCCTTCTTTAATCAGTAATCTTACTAGTTCTGGAATTTTGCAAGCGGCTATACTACCGGTAACTCCAATTAAAATCCGCTTGCCTGTCAACTGCATGGCAGTGAATTATTTCTTATCCTTGGCAGGATTACGGAAATAAATTTTGCCATCAAGAAATTCCTCAACTGCAATCAAAGCAGGTTTGGGAAGTCTTTCGTAGAACTTTGATATTTCAATCTGTTCGCGGTTTTCAAATACTTCATCCAAACTGTCTTGTGAGGATGCAAAATCGGAAAGCTTATTATGCAGTTCTTCCTTCATTTCTGATGAAATGTGGTTAGCACGTTTAGCAATAATGACTACCGTTTCATAAATATTACCGGTACCAGCTTCAAACTTCAGCAGGTCGCGGGTTACTGTTGTAGTGGCTGCGTTTTTATATGACATATTAAAAAAATTCTAAGTTTAATCAATTGATTCTAAGCACTTTGCGCTTTTCTGTTCAAGACCACTGAATTCAATTTTGGCTCAAATTTACACTTTTGTCCGATTCAAGCAGTGTTAATTGCTTTTTTACTTCATCAAAGATCCGGTCGGCTTCCTTTTGGAATTTGCCTTGCGGGAACTTCTCTGTTAGTTGAAAGTAAGTTTCAATAGCATCTTTATACCTTTCTTCTCGTTTGGACTCGATACTGTTATGAGCAAACAGATAAGTTGACTTCAATGCCAGAAACAGGCTTTCTTCAACATAATCTGATGCAGGATAGGTTTTCGCCATCGCAGTAAAGGCAATAGCTGCTGCCCTGTAATCTTCCATCCGGTAAAATAGCTTGGCATACTGAAAATTCTTTGTTTCAATTTTAAACCTTAGTTCATCAATCAGCTTATTGCATTCCGGGATCTTTTCACTTGACGGGTATTTATTGATGAACAACTGAAATTGCTGGATAGCATCCAGAGTGCTTTTCTGATCTAATGAATAAACTGGAGAATCAAGGTAATAACAATAAGCATTGAGAAACTGACACTCTTCGGCATATTTACTCGAAGGATATGTTTTACAGAAATTACTGAAATGATATGCTGCACTGACGTAATCACCGGTTCCATAAAAGGATTTGGCATAATAGTAATATACTTCCTCAGCTTTATTTGTTGCCCGATAGGCTACTATCAGTTCGTCCAGCAGCTGCATTGACTGGAAATATTTCCCCTCAGCATAGTATCTTAAAGCAGCCTGGTATTTCAATTCATTATCCGTACTTTTCATGATCCGGTTAAACTGACTACAACCGGTAAGAAGAAAAATAGCTGCAAGTACAGCAGCAATTACCCGAAAGGATTGTTTTAACATCGGTCGCAAATGTATAAATAGGAAAATAGGAAAGCATTGCATTTAACTTAATGAAGTGTTAAAAAATCAACAGGCTCTCTTGCCTCATTTATACTCATTTATTAGAATATAAAACAAACCTGCTGAGTAGTAATAAGGGTATAACTGATATTCCGTTTCCGACAATTTTGCCATAGTTGCAAAATCTAACGATACCCGAAGCCCGGCTTTGTGTCCATTTCCACTTGATGAGAATGCTGTAAATGCAACTTCACCGATTAATCCGAATTTAAAATAGTTGAAACCCAGAAAGTCAGCCTTTGAATCAAGATTGTCTTTTAGATCCAGTTTCTGCATAAATGGAGTTGCTGCATACAACCCAGCACTGAATTCAAATGCCCGAAACAGATAATTTCTGATGGTGTTAAATTTCAACGGACTTCGCAAGCCCACTTGAAGCGGAACCTGCAAATAACCGGTTGAAAGAAGTAAGTCGCGGCCGGTTCCATCTGTCAGTTCAGCATTACGGTTTAACAAGTTAACTCCAGTGTTTACTCTCCAGATAACCGGTGCCGATTTGTCATTAATCAGCCATCCGAAGCTAAAATCAGCATCTATTGACGGCTGGTAATGGTTTTTTCTGAATTCGAAATCACCTTTCAGGGTTTGAAATCGTGTGAATTCAGTATTAATTCTGACTGCACTTACAGAAATCCCGATTTCGAAAAAATTTTTAAACCCGGCTAACGGATCTTCCTGGGGTACAGGTTGGCCTTTCAATGGATTAAGCATTAACAAGGTTGAGGACAGAATGGTTGTTAATGCAATTCTTGGCAGCATGAATAGGTATTTTTTATTTGTTGTAAATATAAGGAAAATGAGTAGGCAGACAGGATGGTCTTATTTCCTTTCTTTTGCAATCTCTATGAAATTCAATAAAGTCAATAACAGCATATTGTCAGAATTGAGATCTATTTGCGGAAATAAAAATGTGCAGACGGATTCCGATTCAGTAAACCGTTATGGAAGTGATGAGACAGAAGATTTATTCTTTGCTCCTGAAGTAATTGTTTTTCCTGAAACAGCAGAGCAGGTTGCAACAGTTTTGAAACTTGCTAACGAGAATAGCATTCCGGTTACCCCTAGGGGGGCAGGAACCGGATTAAGCGGTGGAGCCTTACCCATTTTTGGCGGAATTGTGCTGTCTGTTGCAAAACTCAATAAGATTATTTCGATTGATGAACAAAACCTTCAGGCTGTTGTCGAACCAGGTGTGATAAACCAGGACTTCAGAACAGCAGTGGAGGCTAAAGGATTGTTTTATCCGCCAGATCCAGCGAGCCTTGGTTCGTGTTTTTTAGGTGGCAATCTGGCAGAAAATGCCGGTGGCCCTAAAGCTGTAAAATATGGAGTTACAAAGGACTATGTTCTCAATTGTAGAGTAGCCTTAGCAACCGGTGAACTGATCTGGACAGGAGCTAATGTATTGAAAAATGCAACTGGTTATAATCTGACTCAGCTATTCATTGGAAGCGAAGGCACACTGGGAATTATTACTGAGATTGTTTTCCGGCTGATTCCAAAACCTCAGCATAATCTGCTTATGCTGGTTCCGTTTTCTTCAGCTGAAAACGCCTGCGAAGCAGTAAGTGCGGTGTTCAGAGCCGGAATAACTCCTTCAGCACTGGAATTCATGGAACGTGATGCAATTGATTTTGCAATGAAATATGCAGATGTGCAGTTCACTGTTAAAGAACATATAAAAGCTCATTTGCTGGTTGAGGTTGATGGAAATGATCCTCAGGTATTGATGAACGAATGTGAAAAAATTTCAACAGTTATGGAAAGTTTTGATTGTGATGACATTATTCTGGCAGACAGTTCAGCACAGAAGGCTGAATTGTGGAAATTGCGAAAACAAGTTGCTGTTGCAGTTAAATCGCATTCCATTTATAAGGAAGAAGATACGGTAGTTCCCAGAGCCAGCTTACCGTTGCTTCTCAAAGGAGTTAAAGAAATCGGCTCACGTTTTAGGTTCCGTACTATATGTTATGGCCATGCCGGAGATGGGAATCTTCATGTAAATATTATTAGAGAAAACATGAGTGATGCGGAATGGAATAAGAATATCATTCCCGGAATAACTGAAATCTTCAGACTATGCAAGGCATTGGGTGGAACAATATCAGGTGAGCATGGAATTGGATGGGTTCAAAAGAATTTTCTGCCGATTGTTTTTGATCCGGTTCAGATCGAAATTCAGAAAAAAATAAAACAGGCATTTGATCCCAATGGAATTTTAAATCCCGGGAAAATATTCCCTGATTATTGTGGCTCAACACCGGTTTCGTTTTCATGATAGTTTAATTCCGGGAAACCTGTACTAATTGTAATTTAGTGCGGATTTATGAAGCAGCAATTTTGGCTCTTAATTGTTACAATTCTGATTTTTCAATCGGCCAAAGGGCAGGAGATGTGGGGGATCAGCAACAGTAATTTTGCCGGTCAGATGGGGCTTTATCTGAATCCTTCATCTATTGCCCACGTTCCGTATAAGCGCGAATTTCATCTTGTTTCGGCAGATGTCTTTGCCGATAACAATTATGTTTATCTCAGACCCTTTAGCGGTGTGTTCCGAAAAACAATTACCGGTGAAAACATTCCGGATAACAGAATTCTGGATTATTATAACCCTAAGTATAAAAGAGCCTATATTGGAGGACATCTTAGCGGGCCGGCAGTTATTTTTGCCAGGAACCGGTATTCATGGGGTGCACATCTTTCCTGGCGAAGTGCAAACAGTGCTGCCAATGTACCATACCATCTTGCCAAATTTTTATATGAAGGATTTAGTTATTCCCCCCAACACAACATAAATTATACAGCCGGACCTTGGCGGGCTGCTGCTTCTGGATGGTTCGAAGTTGGTGGAACCTATGCCAGGGTTCTTTCTGCCGTAAATGAAAGTCCCGAAAATAAAAACCTCTGGAAAGCAGGTGTTACAGCCACTGCTGCTTTTGGCTCTTATGCCATCTTTGCTGATTCTAAAAGCCTCGATTATGAAGTTGTATCCAGCAATCTTCTGACAGTCAATAACTGGGATATTGAGTATGGCCATACTGTTCCGAATGACAGGGAAGAAATCTTCAGCGAAATGTTTAAAATAAAAGGTTTGGGATTTAGAACTTCTTTTGGACTGACCTATACAAATAATTATAACCGTGCTGCTTATGATTGCTACCTGTCTGCTGATAACTTTGAAAAATATAAGTACAAAATAGGATTCTCCCTGCTCGATTTTGGGTTTTATAATAATACAGCCGATGGAACTAAATTATTGAACTTAGCAAATCAATCTGCTGATATACCCGGAATTGATACCTTAAAATTTCTAAGCTGGTTTTATATGGATACACTTTTAAGTAACCGGTTTCTCAGCAGACCTTATGCTTCAATTTTAAAAAGAAAGTTCAGCATATATACACCTGCAGCTACCAGTATTCAGTTTGAATTTTGTTACAAACCACGTTGGTATCTTAATGCAACATTTATTCATCCAGTCAGTTTTAATTCAAGAGTTCCGAGAAGACCGGCTCAGTTATCCATTACACCGCGCTATGAGACCAGAAGATTGGAACTGGCTATGCCGGTTACTCTTTTTGAATTCAGAAATCCATCAATAGGCTTTGCGATTAGAAGAGGAATTTTTGTTATCGGTTCAGACCGGATTCTCACCTTTACCGGGTTAATGAAATCAACAGGTTTTGATTTGTTTTTCGGGATTAAATGGCAGGATTGCGGAAGGCATTTTAAAAAAGGGAGAAAGAAAAATGGATTATGCCCTATATGAATGAAAATTGAGTTTATTCGTGGCCCGATTTAAACCTTCCTGATGCAACGAAAACAAATTCTGATTTCTGCCATCAGTGATCTTGTGACTGATCAGCGGGTGCACCGAACCGCTTTAACCTGCACTAAACAAGGCTGGAAGGTAACTTTAATTGGAAGGAAGCTTAAAAAGAGTGCACCTTTAAATGCACGCAGATATAAATCGTTGCGATTTCGTTTGTGGTTTGAAACGGGTCCCTTATTTTATGCAACCTTTAATTTCCGTCTGTTCATTTATCTGATGACCCATAAGGCAGATTTATTGATAGCTAACGATCTTGATACTTTATTGGCAAATTACCTGGCTTCTGTTCTGAAAAGGGTTCCCCTGCTATACGATAGTCATGAATTTTTTACCGGTGTGCCTGAACTTGAAAAGAATCAATTCGCTAAGAAGATATGGCTGAAGATTGAGCAGTTTATTTTCCCTAAACTAAAATACATTGTAACAGTTAACAACTCAATTGCCGGTCTTTATCAGTCAATTTACAATAAAGAAGTCAAGGTGATTCGAAATATTCCTGAGATCCCTTTGCAATATACCCAACGGAGCAGACAGGAAATCAGGTCGGAACTTGGAATTCGGGATGATAAACAGATACTGATTCTCCAGGGTGCTGGAATCAATATAGACCGGGGTGCTGAAGAACTGATTCAGGCATTGCAATTTCTTGATCAGATTGTATTGCTTATTGTCGGAGGAGGAGATGTGATTCCTCAATTAAAGCAGATGGTAAAGGAAATGCAACTTGAACAGAAAGTAATCTTTAAAGAGAAAATGCCTTTTGAGAAGATGATGGAATATACAAGAATTGCCGATGCCGGATTAACCCTTGATAAAGATACAAACCTGAATTACCGGTTCAGCCTTCCTAATAAATTGTTTGATTATATTCATGCAGGAATTCCTGTTCTTGCTTCTTCTGTCCCCGAAGTAAAAAGAATAGTTGAAGAATTTGATATTGGAGTTCTGATTGAAAACCATAATCCGGAACATATTGCCGAACGAATCAGATATTTGCTGTCTGATCCCGGCCAGATTGAGCGGTGGAAAAATAATCTTAAGTATGCATCGCTCAAATTGAGCTGGTCAGTTGAAGAAAAAAAGTTACTAATTATTCTCTATGAAATTTTCAGCTAAACATATTCACCTGGTAAGTTTTGATGTTCCCTGGCCTGCAGACTATGGTGGTGTCATTGATGTCTTCGGGAAAATTAAAGGGCTGCATTCCCTGGGAGTTAATGTTCATTTACATTGTTTTCAATATGGGCGTGACAAAACTGAGATCCTGAGAAAATATTGTTTCTCGGTAAATTATTATCCGCGCAACCAGGCCCGGACATTGGTCTTTAACAGGCTCCCGTACATTGTGGTTAGCCGAGTTGTTGAAGAACTTCTGGCAAATCTTTCGGCTGATCATCACCCTATCCTTTTTGAGGGTCTGCATACCTGCTATTTTCTGTCAGACCCTTCGATTGCCAACAAGAAGCGAATTGTCCGGGCTCATAACATTGAACATGATTACTATAAAGGGTTAGCTCGTGTTGAAAGAAATTATGCCCGAAAATATTTTTATTCAAACGAATCTTCCAAACTTCAGAAATACGAAAAAGTACTGGCAGGTGCTACGTCTATCGCAGCTATTTCTGAAACCGAATTTGAGTACTTTAACAATAAGTATGGTCACACCTTCCTGCTACCTGCATTTCATCTGAATGAAGAAGTAAAATCAAAACCTGGACGCGGCACCTTTGCTTTATTTCATGGCAATCTTGCAGTTAACGATAATGTGGAAGCAGTAGAGTTTCTGATGGATGAGGTTTTTAATGACCTTAATATTCCATTGGTTGTAACCGGGCAGAATCCGACAGAAAATATGATCTCAATGTTTGACAAACCTTCAATTCATAAGCTGGTGATTAACCCTTCTTTTGAAGAGATGGAGAAGCTAATGGCTGATGCTCATGTTCATGTTCTCCCGGTTTTTTCTGTTTCAGGAATCAGATTGAAATTATTAGATTCGCTTTACAACGGCCGTTTTTGCCTGGTTAACTCAATGATGACCAAAAACACCGGGCTTGAGTCGTTATGCCTGCATGCTGATTCTGCCCCTGAATTTAAAAGACAGCTTACGGAGATTTTCAAAACAGAACTTCAGGAAACGGAGATTGATAAACGGAAGCAACTGCTGACTGAATTGTACAGCAATTCAGTTAATGCTAAAATTCTGGTAAAGCAATTTTTTGAAGATGAGATCTGAAATACTATAGCATGAACTACCAAATTTATTTTGATATGTGAGATCAATTTCTGTTTTGCTTTTTTATACTTTCGCCATCCCCAGTTTCAACATCCACCTCAAACTATGAAAAAACTATTAACACTTTCCATCGTTCAGCTAATTGCCATAACCATGGTATTTCCACAACCATCGAATCGTATCATGCTTCTGAGTGGAGCATTGCAGCCTGAAGCAAATCTTGAATCATTCATTCATGAACAACTGCCATCTGCAGCCGAACAGGTAGATGGATATTATTATCGCCTTATTCAGTTTAATAATATTCCTTCAGAACAGCTGAGGCAAACATTGCTGACAAATGGAATTATTTTAGGTGATTATATACCATACAAGACCTTTATGGCAGCGATTCCTGCGCAGTTAGATAAGAACCGGATGCGCCAATTTGATATCCGGGCAGTTGTTGCTCTTCAACCTCTGCAAAAGGTTTCTAAATTATTAATGGGTGATGTACCTGAATATGCCAGACTATCGAATGGCAAAGTTCAGCTAAGAATCCAGTATCAGGCAAATATTTCTTCTGATCATGCTGTTCAGCTGGCATTAGCCATCGGGAAGGTTGAAGGTGTTACAGCAATTAACAGGATTCTATCCCTTACTGCTGATGGAGCAGCCATTCAAAAAATTGCCAGCTTACCCTGGGTTTACTTCATTGAGCCTATTGCTCCCCCATCTACACCTGATGATACCCGCGGCCGAAGCCTGCACCGCAGTAATGTGATTAATACAGAATTGTCTGCCGGAAGAAAATATAATGGAAATGGAACTGCAGCTGCATTAGCCGATGATGGATATGTTGGTCCTCATATTGATTTTCAGGGAAGAATTACTAACTATTCATCCTCTAACCCAGGAGGTACACATGGAGATATGACAGGCGGAATTCTGGCCGGTGCCGGTAACCTTGATCCCAGAATGACCGGAATGGCTACCGGAACCCAATTGCATGTTTTTGATATTACCAATTATACTCAAATTGTGGATGCAGTTACGCATAATGCAACAATTGGAACAACGGTTTCATCCACAAGCTATTCTCAAGGATGTAATGAATACACTTCTGACTCCCAGTTTGGTGATCAAACAACCCGCGATAACCCTCAACTTTTATTTGTCTTTTCTGCAGGGAATAATGCCGCATCAAATTGCAATTATGGTGCTGGTGCCGGGTGGGGTAATATTACCGGTGGCTATAAAGTTGGAAAAAATGTGATTGCTGTTGCCAATCTGGATGCATTGGAGGTAAGGGATAATACCAGCAGCCGCGGGCCGGCTCCCGATGGAAGAATTAAACCGGATATTTCTGCCAATGGAAGGGATCAGAATTCAACCAATACGAATAATACTTACCAGGTTGGTGGCGGTACCTCTGCCGCTTGTCCCGGCATTGCAGGTATTTCATTACAACTTACCCATGCGTATAAAGAGTTGACCGGAGAAATAAATGCTCCGACAGCCTTGCTCAAAGGCTGCCTGCTTAATAGTGCTGAAGACATTGGTAACCCTGGACCTGATTATACCTTTGGATTTGGCAGAGTTAATGCTCTCAGAGCAGTGCAGACACTTGAAGACAACCGGTATCTGATCGATTCCATTACCCAGGGAGTAACTAATACACATACTATCACCGTACCAGCCAATGTAGCCGAACTCAGAGTTATGGTTTACTGGCATGACCAAGGAGGAACTCCCCTTGCTTCGGTCTCGCTTGTTAATGACCTAGATGTAACCGTTACAGATCCTTCTTCAACGAACTGGGAACCCTGGATTCTTGATCCTACTCCGACTGTTGCAGCCCTTACTTCTAATGCAACCCGAGGTGCCGATCATCTGAATAATGTTGAACAGGTTACAATACCCAATCCTTCTGCTGGTACTTATTCTGTAACAGTAAATGGTTTTGCCGTTCCATTTGGACCTCAGCAATATTACCTCGTATATGAATTCAGGTACGATGAAGTTCAGGTACTTTATCCTATGGGAGGAGAAGGTTTTGTCCCGGGTGAGAAGGAAATCATTCGATGGGATGGTCTGCGTACCGGAGCAGCTTATGAATTAAAGTATTCAGTAAATAATGGTTCAACCTGGACTACCATTGCTTCAAATATTGCAGCCAATGTTCAGCAATATGAGTGGACGGTTCCTTCAACCGTTACCGGTGACGCATTAATCCGGGTTGAAAAAGGCAGTTTAACTGATGAGAGCGAAAAATTTTCAATCATTGGTTTGCCTTCCGGCATTACTGTTGACTGGGCTTGTCCTGATTCGTTGCGTTTAATTTGGAATGCCGTTGCTGGAGCCGCCTCTTATGAAATAAGTATGCTTGGCACTGAATACATGGATTCTATTGGTACATCTTTAACCAATAGTTTTATTGTGACCGGTTTAAATAATGTTAGCAATAGTTATTGGTTTAGTGTGCGTGCGGTAAATGCAAACGGAAATAAAGGGCGCAGAGCAAATGCTGTTTACAAAGCAGCGGGTGTATCTAACTGTCCGATGCAGTATGATGTTGAAGTTAAGCAAATTATTAGTCCTGTATCAGGCAATATCCCTGGCTGCATGGGTTCCAATCCGACTGACATTAAAATTAAAGTTGAAAACAGGGGAATTAATCCGGTTTCAAATATTCCGGTTAGCTATCAAATTAATGGCGGTTCCATTGTTACAGATACAATTACAGGCACTCTTACTTCAAATCAGAGCATAGACTTTACTTTCCCAATTCAGGCAATGCTGAATCTTAGCGGCACCAACACGGTTGTTGCATGGACAGACTATCCGGGTGATATGAATATTTATAATGACACACTCTCTCACAACACAAATTTTATTGGCGGAGTACCGGCTTCAATTCCTGTTCTTGAAGATTTTCAGTCATTTACAAATTGTTCAGTCAGTACTAATTGTGGATCTACGGTCTGCAATCTTGGGAATGGCTGGATCAATGCGAATAACGGATCCGAAGATGATATTGACTGGCGTGTAAACAGCGGAGGTACTGCTTCTTCAAATACAGGACCCGATTTTGATCACACACTGGGTACTGCAAGCGGGAAGTATATTTATCTTGAAGCATCAGGTTCCTGTGATTTTAAGACGGCTATTCTTACTTCACCTTGTATTGACCTCTCAGCAGCTCAAAGCCCGGTACTGTCTTACTGGTATCACATGTACGGGGCTAATATGGGTTCCTTAGAAGTTGATATCATGGCAAATGGGATTTGGAATAATAATATTGTTCCAACAGTTTCTGGTAATCAGGGTAATCAGTGGATCCAAGGCACCGTTAATTTGACTCAATTTATTGGTCAGAATATTGTGGTTCGTTTCAGAGGATCAACTGGAAATGGTTATGAGGGAGACATGGCTCTTGATGATATAAATATTTATGAAAATTCAGGAGCTCCATCTGCTGTTTTTACTTCAGACCTCACCTTAGCCTGTATTGGTAAAGTAGTTGAGTTTACCGATCTCAGTTCAGGAAATCCTTCTTCCTGGCTTTGGTCATTCAACCCTGCAACCATAACATTTGTCAATGCAACATCAAATACCTCACAAAACCCACAGGTGATTTTTAATGCAGCCGGAACGTATGATGTAACTCTTAAAGTTACGAATTCATTTGGAAGTGATTCAGTTACACTTACAAATGTGATTGTCATTAACAACCCTCAAGCAATTCCTGTTACTGAAGATTTTCAGAGTGGAGTATTTCCACCGGCTTCCTGGAGCATTGTTAACCCGGGAGTGACTTATACCTGGGAAGAAATTCAGAATATTACCGGTGCAACTGGAACAACTACATCAGCAAGCTATGTTCATAATTATCTCAATAGTGCTGTCGGTACAATGCAGATGTTACAGACGCCTGAAATTAATTTGACATCAGCTTTGGCACCCTTTCTTACCTTTGATATCGCTTATGCACGCTTTAGTGCAACTTATCATGATTCATTACGGATTGATGTTTCTACCGACTGTGGTGAGAACTGGATAACAGGAATCTACCTAAAAGGAGACCTTACTCTGGCAACCACAACAGACCAAAATATCGACTGGACTCCATCTTCAGCTTCCCAATGGAGAAAAGATTCGGTGGATTTGTTAAGTTATTCAGGCAACAACATAGTGCTAAGATTTGTCAACATTAATGGTTATGGGAATAACCTGTTCCTGGATAATATTAATATTTTTGATCCTACAGCAGTTCAGCAAATCAGCAGCTTCGGTAGTGTAAGTATCATTCCCAATCCTTCCACTGGTATTTTCTATCTGAAAGCTGACCTGAATAAAATAAGCAGTTCAGAGGGTAAGTTGATTGTTTTTGACGGAAGTGGAAGACTAATTTATAATGCAGCAGCAGGTTTTACTGCCGGCATGAACTCGATAGTAATAGATTTGAGCCGGTTTGATTCCGGTTATTACATTCTGCGGTTTGAACTGGGTAATGAAGTTTTACATTTTAAACTTATCTTAAAATAGGTTTACCCGGATATATCTAACTTTTATGACTATGAGGCTGTTTGTCAACAACAAACAGCCTCATTTATTGTGCGGATGTAATTATGTTCAGCTTCTGAAATTTAGAATATAGCTTATGGAATTTACGCTTTATCTCATCTGATCTGAAACTATTGGAATGAAACAGCTCATTTGGTTTATAATCTTAGTTGTTTATGGCTGCCATGCACCTCATCCTTCTGAAAAAGCATTAGAAGCAAAACTTGATTCACTGCAGGAATTAGTCAGGCTACTTGTTGCTCCAGAACAAAACCGGAAGGTTGACTCGGTTGCCTTAAAAACAGACACCGGTATTGTGCTTTCAGCAAAAATTAAAAAACCAGACACCCTGCCAGTCAAGATTAAAAAATCAAATGCAAAACCTCAAACAATAGTTACGGATAATGAGATACAGCAGTTTTTCTATAAATCTACTCCAAAGCGATTATCTGTTGAAATAAGTAGTTGGGTAGATCAGAAGCGTACTCTTCGGTTTTTTAATCCCAAAGGAGAGGAGACTTACACCATTGAAGATGTTAGAAAAAGTTATTCATCCGTTTCAAGAATAGAAAAGATGCACGATAACGGAGCATGTAAATTAGTTGAAATCTCATTTAATCCCGGGGCAAGCATGTATTGGTATGAAACGGAAATCATTTTTGATGAAGATAATGTGCCCCTATGGAAAACTGAAACACAATTGCCGGAAATGTCATCAGCCCAAAGCCTGAATAATAAATGGTGGTGGAATAAATCAGAAAATAAATGGATCAGGCAGGAGAGTGTGCTTGAACAACCTGTACCCGACTCAAGGTAGGGGCCTAATTGTTTCAGATAAAATACCTGTATAAATCCTAACTATTTAAAGTGATTTATATATTTGACAAAATAAAATTATGAGAGCAATTCTTACGTTAACAACTTTCCTGACATCGGGTTTTACATTACTAACCGCTCAGTCAGTAATTGTTGGAACCGGTACCAGTATTTCAGTTTTTAGCCCTATCAACCGAACTTATGATTATTGTGTTTTTGAAGCAATCTATCCGGCAAACCAAATTAACATGGCTGGTTCGATTACTTCAATTGGTTTTCAACGGCATGATGGTATCAATACGGATTCAATTCAGGATGTTACTATTTATATGAAACACAGTACGAATCTGGTTCTTGCTGCCGGTACGTTCGATACATCCGGTTATATCCGCTTATTTAACGGACTTTGGCCTAATGATGCAGGCACCGGCTGGCGTGAACGGCAGTTGGATGTACCATTCAGTTATGATGGCGTTTCCAATCTGCAGGTTTTGCTGGTTAAAGGTTATGAACCTGCCATTGCCAATACTCCGGTTGCGCCTCGTTGGCTTTATACAGCTTCATCTACTGGAACTCCAGTAAGAAGATATTATGGCAATTCACCCATTTCATCCGCAACCAATCTTTCAACAACAAACTATGTGAGCAACATTAGGCTTCAGTTTGGATTATCTGGTGTTGCTGAAATATCAAATCAGGCTGCTCAGGTATTCCCCAATCCTTCTTCAGGAGAGGTGCTGTTTAACTTTAATCCGGTTACAGGAATGCATACGCTTACAGTTCAGAATTCTTTTGGTCAGGTGATACTGACAGAGCAGATTCAGGGTCATTACACTTTAATGGCCGGAACACTAACATCAGGGATGTATTTTTATCGTATATGTAATTCAGCTAACCAGCTTATTAAACAAGGTAAGCTAGTAATCGAGTAATTTCTATTCTTGAATTAAAAACAGATTAAAGGCCTTTATTTAATATTTTTTTCAAATAATCTGAACCAGGAAGCATGGGTGTAAAGCTGAAAATATCAGCTGGTTGTAACACCTAAATCCATCAGGTTCCCGATTCCGATTTTCTTTTCACAGGTAAAGCCCTCACCAAATTCAAACCCGGCCATCCGTCCTAATTCAAGGGGACGGTAGTAAAGAGAATCTAAAAACTGCCTGGATGAAATAGGAGTTTCAGGCTCGTTATTTGTTTTGTCAAAAAACTGGGATGAGAATGCTTTGATCACTTCAAGCCGTTTCTCCATAAATCCTGAAATGTCAACAATTATGTCCGGCTGGATATAGCGATCCTGAATATAATGGAAAACATACTGAGGTCTCCAGGGTTGTTGTTTTTGATTATTTGAACGGCTTTCAATTTTAATCAGTCCTGATAAAAATACAGCATCAGCCACTAACCGTGCACCTCTACCGTGATCCGGGTGCCGGTCGGCAATGGCATTTGCAAAAATGATCTTTGGCCGGTATTCACGAATGGCTTCAACCAGTTTTAGTTTGTTTTCCCGGTTATTTTTAAAAAATCCATCAGCCAGATTCAGGTTGATCCTAAATTCAGCTCCCAATTGCTGGCGAGCTTGCTCAGCTTCTTTTAACCGGAGTTCACCGCTGCCCCGGGTTCCCAACTCACCATGAGTCAGGTCGAGCAGCCCGACTTTATACCCCAATGAAATATGTTTTAATAGTGTGCCGCTGCATCCGAGCTCAATGTCATCTGGATGAGCACCAATGGCAAGAATATCTACTGTCATAATAATGTGCAAAGTTGTTGATTTTTTACTCAATTTCGCCTCGCATGAAAATGCTGATTGCTTTACTCAAGAAAGAACTGCTTTTAGAATGGAGGCAGAAAAACTCGGTTGCCGGAATGCTTCTTTATGTGATATCCACGGTATTTATTAGTTACATGTCATTTGCCAGGATTCTCCCCACTCATACCTGGAATGCCTTATTCTGGATAATTCTGATGTTTGCTTCTGTTAATGCAGTAGCTAAAAGTTTTATGTCAGAAAGCCGTGAATTACAATTGTTTTACTATCTGATTGCAGATCCGCAGCATTATATCTTTTCCAAGATTATTTTCAATTCCGTTTTTTTGACAATTGTTTCCACACTTTGTTTTCTGTTCTTTTCTCTATTGCTTGGAAATCCGGTCGAAAATATTGTTATGTATTTCACAGGCATTGTTTTCGGTGCAATGGCGTTTTCTTCCATTCTTACTTTAATGAGTGCCATTTCCTCGCGAGCAAACAATAGCATCACACTAATGGCGGTACTGGGGATTCCGCTGTTATTACCTTTACTT
>JADLBQ010000023.1 GCA_020847635.1 Bacteroidia bacterium | reverse complement strand
TTCAGAATTTCTATCTTAAAAAAATTATTTATAAGACCTTGAATTTATCTTCTTCTTTGACTACCGCTGTTGCTATTACCAGGTTGGGAGCGTGATGGTTGAGGTTCAGATTGATAAGAAGGAAGCTGCATCTGTGGTCTTGATTCTCTCATTATTGGCTGATTTGACCTGTCAGGCTGTGAATTATATTGTCTTGGCCTCGGATTACTTTCCATCTGCTTTGGCTTACTTGAAGGCGGTGTTGATTCATATTGATAATTTTGTCTTGGCCTGGGAGTACTTTCCATCTGCTTTGGATTACTTGAAGGCGGTGTTGATTCATATTGATAATTCTGCCTTGGCCTGGGAGTACTTTCCATCTGCTTTGGATTACTTGAAGGCGGTGTTGATTCATATTGATAATTCTGCCTTGGTCTGGGAGTGCTTTCCATTTGATTTGGCTGCTGTTTAGGGGTAGGAGCAGGGGTGTATTCATCTGCCCGGGATGGAACTTGATTTGTTGGCTTTACAGTTTCATCATTTACTTTATCTGAACGCACAGGTTGATTTTCAGATGCATTATTCTTAATTACCGGAGCGGGTGTATACTGATCAACCCCTGATGAATTTTGCTTTGACGGCTTAACTATAACATCATTGACATTTGAATTTTGACGTACCGGAAGTGTTTCCGAAGAATTTCCGGGTTTGGAAATATTCCCAGATGGAGAACTAACAGTACTTATAATTGGAGTTGCAGGATTATCATTACCTAAACTCCGCTGATAAAGTTCTGCCAACGGTTTTCTTGGTACTGCTGCTGAATGTCCGGATGAACTGACATTTCTTCTGGGTCCGTAATAGTAATTATTGAAACTATTATAGTCAAAACTGTTATAATAATAGGGGCTTCCGTAAAGACTGCTGTAGTAACCATTCCAGTATCCGTTCCAATACCCCTGATTATATCCGTTCCAATAAGAGTAGTATGGAGAATAGTACGGTGAATTCCAATACCAATAAGGCTGGAAACCCCATCCGCTATAATGCGGCCAGCCAAAAGAAATATTGAAACCCCATGTGAAAGGGCTATAATAGTACCATGACGGGGCCCACCAGTTGTAACCTGAATAAATACTGATTCCCCATGATACCGGATTGTAATCGTACCAGTACATATTTGTATAATAGCTGTCATAGTAACCCCAGCCATAAGGATGATAGAATCGTCTTAACCTGGAAGTATAAGCATAATCGTAATAATCATCAGGGTCATAGTAATAATTATTAGTCACATAGGTCTTGCCATCTTCAGTAGTTGTAGATGAACTGGCCGGTTGGCGCTCCGTATAATCAAACCGGGAAGCCCCTTCGCTGTTGACCGGATTCTGTCCCATATTCTGATGCTGTGAATAGTTTGAAGGCGCTGTCGCCTGGCTGGTATTTGTTACAGGCATCTTAGTCGGGCTTGAGAAATACACATCATCATAACCACTGATTGCAGTAGGCTGGCTTGATGAGCAGGCAGCCATCAAAAAGGCAATGCTGATAAGCAGGAATAGTTTCTGTAAATTTTTCATAACGCTGTTTATTTTTTGATAGGTTTTTAAGAATATCGTTTAATCGTACTTTATGAATTTATATTTGCCGTTAATTTCTACACTTCAAACTTAATACCGGAGACTGAACATGCTGTGAAATTACAGTGAATGCATCAACAACAATATCAACAAAGTTAACTATCTTCATCTTCATACATGGCAAAAGAAATAACACCACGCTCTCAAGATTATTCTCAATGGTACCAGGATCTGGTTATTAAAGCTGATTTGGCTGAAACATCTGCTGTCCGCGGGTGTATGGTAATTAAGCCTTATGGATATGCTATTTGGGAGAAAATGCAACAAGCCCTTGATAGAATGTTTAAGGATACAGGTCATGTTAATGCTTATTTCCCATTATTTATTCCAAAGTCATTTTTTAGTAAAGAAGCATCACATATAGAGGGTTTTGCAAAAGAATGTGCCATTGTCACTCATTACCGGTTAAAGAACGCACCGGATGGCAAGGGAATTATAGTGGATGATGAAGCAAAACTGGATGAAGAATACATAGTTCGGCCAACCTCTGAAACAATTATCTGGAATACATATCGCAACTGGATTCAGTCTTATCGTGATTTACCCATTCTTGTCAATCAATGGGCAAATGTTGTCAGATGGGAAATGCGAACCCGGTTATTTCTTAGAACAGCTGAGTTCCTGTGGCAGGAAGGCCATACGGCTCATGCCACTGAACAGGAAGCTATAGAAGAGACATTAAAAATGCTCCATGTTTATGAACAATTTGCAAACCAGTTTCTTGCACTTCCGGTTATTAAAGGTGTGAAAACGGCAAATGAGCGGTTTGCCGGTGCAATGGAAACATATTGCATAGAAGCTTTGATGCAGGATGGTAAAGCATTACAAGCAGGGACTTCCCACTTTCTGGGTCAGAATTTTGCTAAAGCTTTTGATGTCAGGTTTACTTCTAAAGAGGGTGTTCAAAACTATGTTTGGGCTACCTCCTGGGGAGTAAGCACCCGGCTTATGGGTGCTTTAGTAATGGCTCATTCAGATGATGAAGGATTAATTCTGCCTCCTAAACTGGCACCTATTCAGGTAGTGATTATTCCTGTGTATAAAAGTGAAGATCAGCAAAAGGCTCTCAATAAGTATGCAACAAAAATTAAATCAATGCTGGAATTAAAGCAGATTTCGGTTAAATATGACAACCGGGATACTCACAAACCGGGATTTAAGTTTGCTGAATACGAATTGAAAGGTGTTCCGGTTAGAATTGCAATTGGCCCCAGGGATCTGGAAAACCAGACAGTTGAAGTAGCAAGACGAGATACCAAAGAGAAATCTGTCTATCAGTTTGTAAATCTTGATACGAAGATTGAAAACCTGTTGAATAATATTCAGCAGAATATTTTTAACAAAGCACTTGATTTTCGTGACAATAATACGTTTTATGCCGACAGCATTGAAAAGTTAAATTCTATACTTGACTCTACAGGGGGGTTCATCTATGCTCATTGGGATGGTACCTCCGAGACAGAGCAGAAAATTAAAGAAATCACAAAAGCAACTATCCGATGCATTCCTTTAGGAAATCAACAAGAAATGGGTAAGTGTATTCTCACAGGAAAACCATCAAAAGAAAAAGTGATTTTTTCCAGAGCTTATTGATCCGTTTACCAGATTCTGATTCGTTCTTGCTCATTTCGGTACATGGCATTACTTTCTTTTACACTGAAGGCTTCGTAGAATTCAGGCATATTACTCAGGGGACCATTAACTCTGAATTTAGCAGGAGAGTGAACATCTGTTTTAACCTTGGTCATTAAAGCTTCAGGTCTCAGGTTGATCATCCATCCCAGTGCAAAGCCAAGGAAGAACCTCTGTTGTGGAGTATAACCTGCAATTTTATTTCCAACTCTGAATTGTTGAGTCTTCTTAAATGCTTCATAACCCATCATGATTCCGCCAAGGTCTGCTATGTTTTCTCCTTGGGTGGCTTCACCATTTATGTGAAGACTATCCTGCACGGTGTATTCGTTGTATTGTTTAACAATCATCTGTGTCTTAGCAAAAAATTTTATGCTGTCATCGGCTGTCCACCAGTTACTAAGATTTCCCTTTTCATCATATTTACTTCCCTGGTCGTCAAAACCATGAGTAATTTCATGACCAAACGTTGACCCTCCAATTATTGAATAAAGGATTGCATCATCGGCCATCTTTCTCTCATATCCCGGAACCAGGATGTTACAACCAGGCACAACAATTTCATTATTTGATGGATTGTAGTAGGCATTATAAGTCTGAGGATACATCACCCACTCAGTCCGGTCAACAGGTTTGCCGTATTTAGCTGCCATATCATTCCACTGCCATTGTGAAGCTCGAATAACATTTCTCACATAAATATCGTTTTCAATTTTTAGGGCGCTCATGTCTTTCCACTTGTCAGGATAACCCACTTTAAAAATCATGGAGTTAAGCTTTGCAACAGCTTTTTCCTTGGTCGTTGTACTCATCCAGTCCAGATTTCTGATTCTTGTTTCAAATTCTGATTTAATTGCCTGACCGATTTCAAGAAGCTTTTCTTTTGTTCCGGCTGGCAGATATTCTGCCACATAAACCTGACCAATCAACTCACCAAGTTCATGATTAGTTGTACTGACCACACGTTTCCAGCGTTCACGGGGTGTTTCAACACCTCTTAAAACAGTTGAGTAAAATCTGAAGTTCTGTAAATAGGTCGAATCATCCAGGTAGTTAGCCAGGCTTTTAATGAGATGAAATCGGAAATAATCCTTCCAGGTTCCCAGTGGTGTAGCTTTTAACTCCTTATTCAGATTAGTATAAAATTCAGGTTGACCTACAATAACCGTATCAGGGCGGCTGATGTTTGCTGTTGAAAAATAGGCTGGCCAGTCGAACAGCGGTACAAGTGCTTTCAGTTTTATTGTATCAATTTTATTATAATTTGCAAACGGATCACGGAGATCCTCCAACTTTCGACTTGATTTAGCAAGTGAAGTTTCCAGTTTCATTACTGCATCAGTTTTTGAAACCGCTTCCTCGGGATTACTTCCCAAGGACTGAAAAACATCCGTGAGGTAGCTTTTATACTTCTCTCGAATTTCCATTGTTTGCAGATCATTATCAAAATAATAATCACGATCCGGTAACCCAAGACCGCCTTGCATGAGATAAACAGCATACTTATCACTGATCATATCATCCTGTATTATATATGCTTCCATGAATGGAGAACATCCAATGGTATGTAAATAGGCAACAAGGGAGGCCAGTGATACAATATCATTGATTGAATCAATCATTTCAAGTTCTGACCTTAAGGCACTGATTCCTGTCTTATTAATTGCCATACTATCCATACCAGTCCGGTAGAAATCACCAATCTTTTGTTTATTACTTCCTTCTGCAGCCTGGGTGTTTGCAGCTTCTTCACAAATATGTTTCACTGCATCATCAATTGAGTCCTGGATCATCCTCCATAAGCCATTATAGGATTCGCTGGCAGGAATTGGATGCTGAGCAAACCATTTTCCATTTGCAAAATCGAAAAAGTCATCTCCTGGGGAGATTGCAGAGTCAACATGAGAAGCCAGTTCATCAAATGCTTCTATTTCTGATTTTTTTGTATTACATGACATAAAGGCAACAAGTATGGTCATGCTTGCTATTATTCCTGTTATTTTCATAAATCAAGTTTCAGCAAAATTAAGAATCAGGCTGGTTTGTTCATTGTTGTTTAATTTCATTTGCACCATGGCTGATGAAAATATTATTAGTGAACTTGAAATCACAGATCTGAACAACGAAGGAAGTGGAATCGGTCGTTCAGATAACAGGGTCATTTTTGTTGACTGGGCAGTACCAGGTGATATTGTTAAGGTAGAAATTTATAAAAAAAAGAAGCGTATTTCTTATGCCCGTATTATTCAGCTTGTCAGATCCTCACCGGCCAGGAGGCAGCCTTTTTGTAAACACTTCTATCAATGTGGAGGATGCCGCCTTCAGCATTTTGATTATCAACACCAGTTATATTATAAACAGAAGATGGTAAAAGATGCCTTTGAGCGGATTGGAAATCTGTCCGATTTCAGCATGTTACCGGTCATCCCATCTCAACAGCAACGCCACTACCGGAACCGCCTTGATTTTGGAGCCAGTAACAGGAGATGGCTTACTCCATGTGAAATAAAATCCGGAAAGAAGTTTGATGAGAGTGCAATAGGATTTCATCTCCCAAGAATTTTTGATAAAGTGCTGGCTATTGACGAATGTCATCTCATGCCCTCATTAAATGATAAAATCAGAATGGCCGTAAAAGAGTATGCGTTAAAAAACCAGCTTTCATTTTATGATCATAAAGCACATACAGGCTTTCTAAGAGGACTGATAATCCGGAATTCAAATAATTTTGAATGGATGGTTATTGTTATGCTTGGAGCAGAAGATAGCAATGCCAGGAATGCCTTACTTGACTTTATTAAGAAAACATTTCATGAAGTTACATCCCTGAATTATGTGATTAATGAGAAAAGGAATGACAGCCTGTATGATCTCGATATTGTTTGCTACGCAGGAAGTCCATTCATTACAGCCGGGATTGGTAATCTGAATTTCAGAATTTCTCCAAAATCATTTTTTCAGACTAATACTGAACAGGTTAAGGTACTTTATAATACGGTAATAGATCTTGCAGCATTTGACGGTTCTGAAACAGTCTATGATCTGTATTGTGGTACCGGGACCATTTCCTGTTGTGCTGCATTAAGGGCCAGAAAGGTAATTGGACTTGAGTATGTGAAAGAAGCTGTAACAGATGCTAATGCGAATGCAGCATTTAATCAGATAAAGAATACTTCCTTTTTCCATGGTGATATAAAAGATCTGCTCAATGAAGCATTCTTTAAACAACATGGCATACCAGATGTAATAATTGCAGATCCACCCAGAGCCGGCATGCATGATTCAGTCACCGAAGCAATTAATCGTTCAGAAGCTAAACGGATTGTTTATGTAAGTTGTAATCCTTCAACTCAGGCTCGCGATGTTGAGAAATTAAAAACTTCTTATCGGCTTGTTCAATGCCAGCCAATTGATCTGTTTCCTCAAACAATGCACATTGAAAATGTTGCCTTACTTATAAAAAATTAATTCGATTGAAGCAAAAAAAGAGTTGCTGCTAAGCAACAACTCCTCTCATTTATCAAGTCATTTTATCGCCCCCTCATGATATATTGATTCAATTCATCAATTGATGACTCAAAAGTAAAAGCATCATTTACTTTATAGTAATTACCGATATCATAGGTTCGACCATAAGCAAATTTAGCAAGGTCAAGCCGTGAATCTTCAAATGAAAACAGAAGCATTAACTCTTTTACCTGGGAAGTAAGCAAACAAGAATTTGCTACTACCTGTTTAGCAATAGTCATTTTGCTTTCTTCAAATGACTTAGAAGAAATACTTTGCTTTAATTCGGCAAACTCACCCGGACTAATTGGAATTGGACATCCAATCGGCCCGGTATATCCCGGAAGATAAGCAGATGGTGGAGCAGGTGAAGGGGGAGGAGGAGGAGGAAGTGGTGTACCTGATGTGGTTGTTGTAGTAGTTGTAGTTGTATGAGTTACCGTTGTCTGAGAAGAATTCAAATTGGGATCCATTCCAGATATATTAATGTTTACACCAGCCCCAGTTCCTCCCATGTTAACACCCATATTCAAACTTACATTATCTGTTGTTCCGGTTTGTGTAGTAGTAGTAGTAACTTCATGGGTCACAACTGCAGACTCAGGAGGAAGGTTCTCACTGTAAACAACTGTTTCGGTTCCGGGAGGGGGAGGTGCAGCTTCTGCCAACGGTACTGATCCCATATAACGAAGTACGTAGTTCCCCTTTTTGTTTTTGGTGATATTACAAGTTGTTTCCATACCCATATTCATACTCAGATTCAGATTAAACGAACTTTCGCCAAGAGCAGGATCTGCAAAAATTACTTTGAGCTTGTAGAACTCACCTGTAAGATCAGTCATTTTAACATGAGTTGCGGGTTCTTCATTCATTCGCAGCCCATTCATAATAGCTGTGAATTTTTCACCATTGTCGGTAAATAAAATAACGTTTGATTTGACTTGTGCTTTGACAACCATACTGAAAACCAAAGACAGTAATAGTAAACCTGATTTTTTCATTTGAAATTGTTTTTGAGTTAAATAATAGTTTAAAGTTCAGTTTGTATTTTCCAATACTCATACCGTATCACTGAATTAGTATGAACAGGTTATGAAGCGAGGCAAAACTAAACATTTACTCATTTCTGTAGCCGAGCCTTTTCAATGATTTTTCATCATTTCGCCAGCCCTCTTTAACCTTAATTGTAATGTCAAGAAAAACTTTCTTACCAGTAAAGCGTTCCAGCTTTTTTCTTGCTATGGTTGCCATCTTCCTAATTGCAATCCCCTTATTTCCAAGAATTATTCTTTTCTGAGATTCACGCATTACGAAAATTATAGAATAGATTTTTATTAATGAAGCAAACTCCTGCCATTGGTCGACAACTACCTCACAACTATATGGAATCTCTTTCTGGTAATTCAGAAAAATCTGTTCTCTGATAATTTCCTCAGCAAAAAACCGCTCATTGCGGTCACTCAACTCTTCGGTTGAGTAATATGGCTGTCCTTCAGGAAGGTATTTTAATAATACTTTCACCAATGTATCTAGATTAAAATCAGATGTTGCTGAAATAGGTATCAGTTCTGCATGGGGAAAAATCTTTTTAAAGAGATTGATTCTGGTTTCAAGTTTTTGAGTATCCGCCAGATCGGCCTTGTTAAGAGCAATTATCAATGGTAATGATAATTTACCAATCTGTTGGAAAACCGATTCTTCTGAATGAGGTGAACTGACGTCATCAACCAGCAAAATGACATCCGCATCCTGCATGGATTGCTCAATTGCTTCAAGCATTTTTTTATGCAGTTCATAGGCAGGTTCTAAAATTCCGGGTGTATCAGAAAAGACTATCTGATAATCATCGGAATTCAGGATTCCCTTAATTCGGTGGCGGGTTGTCTGGACTTTAGGTGTTACAGCTGACAGTGATTTTCCAAGAATACGATTCATCAGGGTTGATTTGCCTGCATTCGGTTTACCTGTTATTGCCACAAATCCTGCCTTGAAACTCATCTATTTAACTGTAAATTTAATTGACGGGCAAAGCAATAACATTTTTATGATTTCTGTTTGATGAGTGATTTAGTAATAGTTTTGCCGACAATTGATGAGAATATTTATCTATACAATTTTGTTCAGTGCAATGCTGATAATGGTTACAAAACAATCAGTTGCACAGGAAAATGTACTTACTGCAGGAGTTCAGTTTCGTCCTTTTTTTACAAATAAGTTTTTCAGGACAGGGGCTCAGTCAAAAGACAGCAGTAATGTAAATTTTACGATAACCCCAAAGGGAGGATTTAGTGCTGGAGGGGTTGTCAGGTATGGCTTCACCGGAACGCTTTCCTTTGAAACTGGAATAAACATAATTAAAAGGCCCCATGATCTTAACATTACAAAAACTATTGACGGCAATACTATAATTACGACTCATACCCGGTTTACTTCTATCAGTTATGAAATTCCAGTATGCATTCTCGTATTTCTTCAATTGAGCGACCATTTGTTTATGGATGCGGGATTAGGGCTCAGTATGGATTTTTACCCATCACATCTATTTACCTATGGGGAGAATTTCCAGCAATACAGCCGGAGAAAGAACTGGATGTTTCCGGCTGTGAATGCAAGTCTGGGATATGAATGGAGAACAGAGAAAAGCGGTTATTTTTACATTGGATCATCCTATCATAATCCGTTTAGTGAGATTTATACCTCAACCATTGGTTATTATGAGAACGGCAGATATTTGACAGGACAGCAATTTTTACTTTCAGGAAATTATTTATCAATTGATTTCAGATACTTTTTTCCACAGGACCCATTAAAAAAGCAAAAGAAAAAGCATTAATAGGTATGGAATTCTGGCTTCAGTGCATCTCTATCTCAGCAATCAGGCTATGTTTTTAAAGTCTTCAAAGTCCAGAAATCAGATTAACGATGCAGAAATTATCAGGATGTATAAAGAGACCTGTGACAGTA
>JADLBQ010000022.1 GCA_020847635.1 Bacteroidia bacterium | reverse complement strand
TTCTGTCAGCACCAATCAATACAGCAATGGATTGTCGGTCATTGAATTTCACCAGGACATTTTCACGAAGTGTAAATGAAAATGCTTTGACACCCTTAATCTGGCGAAGAGCAACTGTATCCAAATCCGAAATTTGAAAAAATTTACCTGATACAGGGGTGATCTTAAGATCAGGGTCAAATGCATCGTACATGCTGTTTACCAGGGTGCTAAAACCATTGAACACACTTAAAACTATTACCAATCCTGCTGTTCCGGTCATAATTCCGACAACTGTAATCCAGGTAATAATATTTACTGCATGTTGTTTTCTGCGGGTAAAAAAATAGCGTTTAGCAATAAACCAGGTATAACTCACAGCCGGTAATTGGCTTCAAAAGTAAGCAGTGAATAAGGATGCTTACAACAGTCGAGAAAATCCTGGCACGTTCTGTTGAAAAGACAGCTTTCATTATCTTCCTGCTTTGGTTGCTGCTTTGTTACTTCGCAACCTGAGTTTATGATCATTGACCTTCAGGTTCCCTGTTATGTCAACCGTTTCTTTCCGGATGCAGCTATGGCAGCTGTTCAGGTTCTGGAAAAATCCGGATGCTCGGTTCATTATCCGCTTGATCAAACCTGTTGCGGTATGCCTGCTTTTTTTGATGGTTTCCGCGAGCAATGCAAGGAAGCCGGTGAACAAATGATTAAAACTTTTCTGAATGACCGGTACACCGTTTCTCTCGGAAGTGTTTGTTGTTCTGTCATGAAATACCATTACAACGATCTGTTTCATAACAGTTCCCTTCATAATGAATACAAACATTTTCAGAAAAATCTTTTTGAATTCAGTACTTTTCTGGAGGAAGTTCTGGGTATTAGTAAAATTAACCGAGCACTCTATTCAAAAGCAGTCTTTGCAGGAGGTTGTACCGGTGTAAGTGGATGCCTGAGTCATGACCCGTCAATCCGGTTACTGCATAGTATCGAAGGTCTCGAACTGTTAACTCTTAAAAAGCATCAGTGCTGCGGATGGGGAGGAACATTAGCCCGCAATGATGAAAAGAAATCCGTTGAACAGGCACTTGCCTTTTTAAAGGAAGTTCAGGATACAGGTGCTGAATTGATAATCTCAAACGAAATGGGTTGCCTGATGCACTTGGCCATGGTCATGAATGCACGGGGAATAACACTTCAGTTACGGTATGTTGCTGAACTTTTCTGACAACCTTTATTCCGGTGTTTACATTCCTTACAGACAGGATAAAAAACTTTTAAATTATTTTAGCCTGCTTTTTTGACGCACAATGAATTATTTCCTGGTGAAGTCTGAACCGGCTGTTTATCCTTATCAGCAACTAGTCAGAGATAAAATAACAACCTGGGATGGAGTAAGAAATTACACAGCCCGTAAGCATCTGAATGCCATGAATAAAGGGGATGCGGTTCTTTTTTTTCATTCAGCCGATGAGAAAGCGGTTATTGGAATTGCTTTAGTGAGCAAATCAGCATTTCCGGACCCGACCGACAAAGAAGGGAAATGGACAGCCGTTAACCTGATTCCGTTTAAGCTACTGAATAACCCTGTTACTCTTGCTCAAATAAAAAATGAAAAGAAACTTGCTGACATTGGCTTAATCCGGATCGGGCGTTTATCAGTTATGCCTCTTACCAAAAATGAATTTGACATCATTGTCGGGTTAAGCCTCCATAGAACCTGAAAACCTATGAACAACTTTTTACGAATTGTCGTACTTCTGATATCTTTCTGTTCAATCACATTAACCAACTGCTACAGCCAGGGTACGGTTCGGGGGTTTGTATATGAGAAAGCCACCGGTGAACCCATGCTTTTTGTTAATGTATTCCTGAAAGGAACCTTGTATGGAGTAGCAACCGATATGAATGGTTACTTCTCTATTACCCGGATTCCACCCGGAACCTACACATTGGTTAGTACGTCAGTCGGATTTGATACTGCCCAAACTGAAGTAACAATTACCGGTAATGAGATCCTGAATAAAAAACTTTACCTTGAAAAAAATGTGATCAGCCTGAAACAGGTTGAGATTTCAGCAGAAAAAGAGGAAGCCCGCACTGAAGTCCAGGTGGGTGTAACCAAGATTACTCCTCATGAAATCAAACAGGTGCCTTCAACCGGAGGTGAGCCTGACCTGGCTCAATACCTGCAGATTCTTCCTGGTGTCATCTTTACCGGTGATCAAGGAGGACAGCTTTACATCCGGGGTGGTACCCCCGTCCAAAATAAAGTACTGCTTGACGGGATGACCATTTATAATCCCTTTCACAGCATTGGTCTGTTTTCTGTGTTTGATAATGATATTATCCGTAATGCCGATATCTATACCGGGGGCTTCAGTGCTGACTTTGGGGGAAGAATTTCTTCTATAATGGATATCAGCACACGCGATGGCAACAAAAGAAGATTTACAGGCAAGTTTTTGGCTTCTACTTTTAATTCAAAACTTCTGCTTGAAGGACCCATTAAAAAATTAAATGAAGGGAGTGGTTCTGCTACCTATATGATCTCAGCCAAAACCTCTTATCTTGACCAGACTTCAAAAAACATATACAAGTACGCTAATAAAGACGGGCTCCCCTATCGTTTTAATGATATTTACGGGAAAACCGTATTGAGTTCAGATAAAGGAAGTAAAATCAGCCTGTTTGGTTTCCACTTTTCGGATGATGCCAATTATGCTGCTTCCGACTTCGGGTGGAAAAGTACAGGTGGCGGCAGTAATTTTATTGTTGTTCCTGAAGGATCTCCTGTTCTGATTGAAGGAACATTTAATTACTCACAATATAAAATGAACCTCAAACAAGCTGATGAGTTGCCACGTACCAGCCTGGCAAATGGATTCGGATTTGATGTGAATTTTGGATACTTCATTGGTCATGATCATGTGAAATTCGGGTTTGAAGGAAGCGGATTCAAAACTGATTTTACCTATTACAACTATAACAAAGCACGTTTGTCTCAAACTGAAAATACTACTGAATTTGCAGGCTTTGTAAAATACAGGCACTCTGCCAGCAAACTGGTGCTTGAACCCAGCGTAAGGATTGTTTACTATTCCTCACTTGCTGAATTTGCATTTGAACCCCGGTTTGGACTGAAATGGAATATCAATGAGCATATCCGGTTCAAATCTGCCGGAGGACTTTACACCCAGAACCTGATGGCAGCTGTTTCTGATCGCGATGTGGTGAATCTGTTTTACGGATTTTTATCAGGGCCCGAAGAACTACCAGCTACCTTTAAAGGTGACGAAGTAACCAGCCATTTACAGAAAGCAAGTCATATCCTGGCAGGCTTTGAGTTTGATCTCCCTTTTCACATTCATCTCAATATAGAATCTTACATCAAAGATTTCAACCAGCTGACCAATATCAACCGCGATAAGATTTTTAATGATAATGCAGAGAATAACGACAAACCCGATTATCTTAAAAAGAGCTATATCATTGAACAGGGATTGGCAAAAGGCGTTGATCTTATTGTTAAGTACGACAATAAACAGTTTTATTTCTGGATGGTGTATTCACTAACCTATGTTACCCGTGATGATGGCGTACGGGAATACTTTCCTCATTTTGACCGCAGGCATAACATTAACCTGCTCGGGTCTTATGTATTTGGTAAAAAACTGGATTGGGAAGCAAATGCCCGCTGGAATTTTGGGAGCAGTTTCCCTTTTACACTGACACAGGGATTTTTCGAATACCTCAATTTTCAACAAGGATTGAATTTAGATTATACCAATTCTAACGGGTTGCTTGGAATTATTTATGGTGATTTAAATACCGGGCGGCTTCCTTATTATCACCGGCTTGATATTTCAGTAAAACGCACTTTTGCAATCGCTAAAAATTCGGAGCTTGAAATAATCGGTAGTGTGATTAATGTTTATAACCGGAAAAATATTTTTTATTATGACCGGCTCAGAGGTGAAAGAGTCAATCAACTTCCAATTATGCCGGCAATCGGAGCCAGCATTACTTTCTGATTTTTCCGGTCTTAGTTGTTCAGGACTTCCCGGGCTATGACCAGTTTCTGAATTTCAGAAGTACCTTCACCAATTGTACACAGCTTGGAATCACGGTAAAATTTTTCAACCGGAAAATCTTTGGTATATCCATATCCTCCGAAAATCTGAACGGCTTCAGTTGCTGTTTTTACAGCAACTTCCGAAGCATAATACTTTGCAAAAGCACCTTCTTTAGTCATTTTTTCACCATGATTTTTCATATGAGCAGCCAGGTGGGTTAGTAGTTCTGCTGCTTCAATTTCAGTTGCCATATCAGCCAGTTTGAAAGCAATTGCTTGAAAGGTTGAGATTGGTTTGCCAAACTGTTCTCTTTGTTTTGAGTATGCCAATGCGGCATCATAAGCACCTTTTGCTATACCAATTGAAAGGGCTGCAATGGAAATCCTGCCGCCATCCAGCACTTTCATTGCCTGGATAAATCCTTCACCCACCTTACCCAGAATATTTTCTTCAGGTACCCGGCAATCTTCAAAGATCATTTCTGCAGTTTCACTGGCCCGCATGCCAAGTTTATTCTCCTTTTTTCCTGCTTTAAATCCCGGAGTTCCGCGCTCCACTGCAAATGCCGTAATACCGTGTGAATCCAACAGCTCACCTGTTCTGGCTATAACAACAGCAATATTTCCGGATATTCCGTGGGTAATCCAGTTTTTAGCTCCGTTAATTACCCAGTGGTTCCCCTCCTTTCTGGCAACACATTTCATTCGCCTTGCATCACTGCCAGTATTAGCCTCTGTCAGCCCCCATGCCCCTATCCATTCTCCAGTTGCTAATTTGGGAAGCCATTTTTTCTTCTGCTCATTGTTCCCAAACTGAAGAAGATGTCCGGTACATAATGAGTTATGGGCTGCCATACTTAATCCTACAGATCCGCAAACTCTTGCTACTTCAACAATGGCTGTTATATATTCATGGTAACCAAGTGCTGCCCCACCGTATTCTTCAGGGACGAGAACTCCCATCAGTCCTGCCTTTCCCATTTCATGAAACAGGTCAACTGGGAAATGTTGCTTTTCATCCCATTCCATCACGTAAGGCCGAATGTGCTTCTCTGCAAAATCTTTAACACTTTGACGAATCAGTGTCTGGCTTTCTGTTACCGTAAAATCCATACTTTGAAAAGTTTAGAGGCCGAAAGTATGATTTTCATTTGTAATCACTCGAATTCGAGATAAGGTGACAACCGTTTCCATAAACTATCCGTCATCTCCGGTATTGACTGCATGTCCTCACTTTCAAGTTTCTTCAGAAGAATTCTTCTTTTGTTGACTTCACGGCAAAGCTTCTGGTTAAGGTAAGGATGTAGCCCGATGCTGCATTCAGAATTGCTCAGATTTATTTTTCTGAATACCGGCAAGCTTACGGTTACTTGTTTTTCAATCAGCATAAACGCTTCTTCATCCAGCCCATTCACTTCTTTCAGTTGCTCAACTGAATAAAAACCACCTAGCCTGTTGCGCAAAAGCAGAATTCTGTTTGCCCGAATTTCACCAATCCCTTTAACTGATTTCAGGTCAGCCATTCTGGCATTATTCAGATCAATCTTTTCTGTTAAGGCAACTTTTCGTTCTTTTCTGCTATCAGTTGAAAAATATTGCTTTTTCTTCTGGTTTATGGAATCCGGCAGTTGAATAAAAGACCTGAGTTGTTCATACAAAACCGAGTCAAGCCCATACATCTTTTTCACATCTGCTTTAATCCTGAACCGGCCGCCTTTACGTTCATAGTTTTTAATTCGCCTGACTAACATTGAATCGTTAAGTAGTTTCATCCATAAAGAATCAGCGAGATTATTTGGGTTAAAAGAAAAAAGTTCCTGAGAAGCGACAGATTGCGTTTTTCTGCTTGATTTAAATTTTTCGATTTTTTCATTTTCAGCAATCTGCTTCACTTGCCGTTCAAATTCTTCTGCCTCTCTGAGGAACTTTTCATCTACTTCCCCATCCTGAATCTGAGGCAGCCAACGCAGGTAAACCATTGCACAAAGTTGAATTAGAATAATGATAATTAAAATAATAATGGCATTTCTCTCTCTTGTACTAAATGAGAAATAATCTTTTAAGAAAGATTTTAATGGCATAAGAGAAAAAAATGATAAGTAAAAATAAGAAATAAATAGCTGCTTTCCCGGATTAATTTTATAAACCGGCACACCTTTTAAATTCGGTCCTGATTAAGGCTAAAATGGTAATGATAATTTCAAAATTTTCGGCTTTCGTTTTCTTTTCCTGCCGGGTAAATGCTGTTTCAGCAAGATAATGCTGCTGATCCTTTAAAAAATAATTTCTTTTTAAATATTAGCCGCAAGGCAATGAGTGCAGCAAACGAAAATCATAACTATTTCCATTTATAATTATTCAAGACAGCTCGAACTACCGCAATATGAACTCATTTTCTTTTTACAATCTTACTGAATAAGTCTATTATACTGATTCATGCTACTTAAAAACCAGTAAAGTTCAGCTATAAAGAAGTTTTTTTACCCCTGTTTAGGTTATTACCTGCTTAGATTCACCTTATTATTTTGATTCTTCATTGAACCACGAGGCATACATTACATAGTTATTCGCAATTCGTTCATTTAAGTGCTGGTACACTTCAGGTGAGACCTGCTTTACTCTTCGCGCAGGTACACCTGCATAAATTTCACCTTTACCAACATGTGTATCTTCAAGAACTACGGCTCCGGCAGCAATAATGGCACCTTCCTCAACTACGGCATGGTCCATCACAATGGCACCCATCCCAACTACCACCCGGTCATGGAGTGTACAACCATGTACAATAGCCTGATGGCCAATACTCACAAAATTTCCGATTACTGTCTTTGCTTTTTGATAGGTACAGTGAATGATTGCACCATCCTGAATATTCACCTGGTTTCCAATTGTAATTGAATGTACATCTCCCCTGACTACTGAATTAAACCAAACACTGCAATTATCACCCATCACAACTTCACCTACCAGTGTAGCATTTTCTGCCAGGTAGCAGTTTTCCCCGATTACCGGGTGTATTCCTCTGACTGCTTTGATTAGTGCCATATCTGATTATTCACTGCAATGATAACTAAGATTATGATCCCATTAACAGACAATCAGAAGCCGAGGCGATAGATTGCTCCTGTAGGGCTTTTCGGTCCGTAAAACTTTTGGGTAATAACATAAATTTCACCATTTTCATCCTCTCCAAAACTGTTAACCTTGGCATCAATATCATTCTTTGTACTTCCGTTAACCAGAATTTCACCCCGGAACCATTTCCCTCCATCTTCTTTCAGATAAAATAGCTTACCACTCCAGTCACCAAAGAGATAATATCCCTGAAGCGAAGGATACATCATTCCCCGATATACATACCCACCGCAAATACTGATTCCCAGCCGGTGATCGTATTCATCTATAGGAAGCGTCAGTCCTGCAACATTACATCCTTCAGGAGGATCATAACAATGCTTTCCTTCCATAATCCGCCACCCGTAATTATGCCCTCTTTTAATGATGTTGGTTTCTTCGAATTTATTCTGTCCGACATCCGAGCAAAACAAGGTCCCGGTTGCCCGGTCAAAAGAAAACCGCCAGGGGTTTCTTAATCCGTACGCATAAACCTCCGGCCGAGCTCCTGGCTTGTTAACAAATGGATTATCTTCCGGTATAGCATATGGCTTTTCCCCATTCACATCAATCCGGATTATTTTCCCAAGAAGGGTATTGAGGTTTTGACCATTTCCATTTGTTCCGTGTTTGTCTCCAGCTCCTCCCCCGTCACCAAGCCCGACATAAAGATAACCGTCTTTTCCAAATGCAAGACAACCTCCATTGTGATTGCTTTCTGGCTGTGCTAACTTGAACAGAATCATTTCGGAGGCTTCGTCAGCTCTATCCGGATTTTCAGATACTTTATATTCAGCGAGTACACTTTGGTGGTCAAACTCAGCTGATTTTAATGGTGCACTGTAATAAATAAAAAAACGTCCATTGGTTTTATATTGAGGATGGAATGCAAGACCCAGTAAACCTTTCTCACTATAAGCAACATTCAGTCTGTCAATTTTATCTGAAATATTCAGAAACGGAACCAGCAGAACTTTCCCATTTTTAATAATATGAATTTTGCCACTTTGTTCAATTACAAACATTCGGTGAGAGCCATCCTGGGGTGATGTTAAAGCAACCGGTGAGGTAAACCCGAAAGCAATTTTGGTCATTTTTAGTTTTAAGGGTGGCTGTGAACTTAAAGTAAAGGGGAACCAGATGGAAAAGAATAAAACAACTAATCGCATATCCGGGTATTTTATGTTATGGCAAATATTGCTAATTAATTGTAAAGATGATTGACAGTAAGATACAATGACTAATAAAAGCCGGTATTCGATATTGGCTCCTTTTAACTGCAATATTTCCTTAGTGTGCAGAAAGCACTCAATCGTTAATTAAGGGAAAAATCCTAAAGACTGATAAGCCACACCTAATTTGTTAATACTGTCAACAAATGCAGCTGTTCGTAAATCTGTAATCCGCTTATCTTTCATTTTAATTTCCCGTATTTCATTGTAGGCAAAAATCATTGTTTCTTCTAGTCCGGAACGTACCAGGTCAATTTCATCTGCACCCCGAGCAATAATTTTTCTTTCTTTTTCATCCAGTGATTTCCCAGTTGCCTTTTCAACCATTTTAATAATATTAGAAACCGAGTTCTGATTAAATCTCTTTTCCATTCTTCCGAAACGGACATGAGAAAGATTCTTAAGCCATTCAAAATAGGAAACGGTTACGCCACCGGCATTCAGAAACAGGTCAGGAATAATAAGGACTCCTTTAGAAAGAAGAATTTCTTCTGCATCCTTTGACACTGGCCCATTAGCCGCTTCAGCAATAATTTTTGCTTTGATACGTGGTGCATTCTCCTGGGTAATCTGATTTTCTAGAGCTGCCGGAATCAGGATATCACAATCCAACTCAAGAGTAGCGAGAGTAGGTTCAATATTTTTAGCACCCGGATAGTTTAATAAACTACCATGTTCTTTTCTGAATTTAAATACTTCTTCAACATTTAACCCATTGGGATTAAAAATTCCGCCTTCGCGTTCAGCAATTCCGATAATTACAGCTCCTCCCTCAGAAAAAAACTTGCCCGAATGGAAGCCAACGTTTCCGAGTCCTTGTAAAACAACTCTTTTGCCTTTAACACCCGGAGTCAGTCCTAGCTTCTTACAATCTTCAGTATTGTCAAGTGCTTCACGGGTTCCGTAAAACACACCTAAACCGGTTGCTTCGGTCCGGCCCTGAATTCCACCCTGTCCGATTGGTTTTCCCGTTACACAACCCAGTGCATTAAGATCATCGTATTTAAATGCCGAATAGGTATCGGCAATCCAGGCCATTTCACGCGAGCCACTGCCATAATCCGGAGCAGGTACATCCACGGCTGGCCCGATCATGTTTTTCTTGATCAGTTCAGTTGTATAACGTCTGGTGATTTTTTCAAGTTGCCTGGCATTATACTGAATCGGGCTAAGCTTGATTCCTCCTTTGGCTCCTCCAAAAGGGACATCAACAACCGCACACTTAAACGACATCAGTGTAGCTAATGCCTTTACTTCATCTTCGTCAACAAAAGTACTGAACCGGATTCCACCTTTAGTCGGTGTTTTATGATGAGAATGTTGAACCCTGATCCCTTCAAAAACCTTGACCTTACCTTCTTCAAGTTCAATTGGAAAATAAAATTTGTAAACCGAATTACAGACTTTAATTTTTTCAAGTAATCCCGGCTCAAAGTTGGTCAGCGCTGCTGCCTGATCAAAATAAGCCAATACATCATTGTAGAAATTAGTACCTTGTGATACTTTCTGACTCATAAGTAATTGATTTGATTAAGTGGGGCAAATGTATATGAATTTCTATTGAAGATTTTTTTAAAAGAATTTTTATCTCTTTTCTTTATCAACTGCATCCTCCTTTCAATGAATTCCACATCATTCAATATCTAGAAACTAATTTTATTAATAGAGACAAAAGCACACCAACCAACGGACAAGTGAACAGACCGGCCGATTCTGCATGAAGTCTAACTTGTATATTTGCCACCCTTTGACAGGGGTATTTAGCTCAGCTGGTTCAGAGCACTACCTTGACAGGGTAGGGGTCACTGGTTCGAATCCAGTAATACCCACAGACTTGAAAATTGTCTGTTCATAACAAAGAGCCGAACAGCTAAAATTGAACATGCTGATCATTCAATAGATGTAGCTTTGCAGCCATGAAAAAACCAGTTCTGATTTTTTTTCTTCTTTTCTCTTCAACCTTGCTTCTTGCACAAGATGTAGCTACCCAACAGGAAGATCAGGAAACTTTTAAAAAGGAATATTTTGAACAGCTTTTGGGCTTTCAGCCAGGTCATATATTCAGTCCTGAATTATATGAAATCATTATCCAATGGCTGGGTACCCCTTACCGTTATGCCGGTAAAACACTGCACGGAATTGACTGTTCGAACTTTGTCAATGAAATTTTTAAGAGCGCATGTGGTTATTTTCTCGGGGGAAACTCAGCAGAGCAATTTGCACAAACCAAAAGAGTTAAGAAAGATGAACTTGATGAAGGTGACCTGGTGTTTTTCAAAATCAATAAAAAGCGGATTTCACACGTAGGTATTTATCTGGGTAATAATAAATTTGTTCACAGCAGCCGGAGCAGAGGCGTCATTATTTCGGATCTCAACAGCGCATATTATAAGGCAAGATATGCAGGTAGCGGAAGACTGCAATTCTGATTCAGGAGCAAGCATATCCGGATTTTATTCAGCTATCCGCATTACTTAAAGAATCTTGACCCGGGACTTTCATTGCTGGAAAAGAAAAGTTGAATATTTTCATGTAATCTGTTGAGTTCCCAATTTCTGTTAATTTCAGCCACTAAAAACCAAATCAGTAATGAATGCAATAATAAAAAGACAAACTGCACCGGAGGCCGGTAATCATGTAGTTATTCTGATCAAAGAAAAGAAAAAACTGGATACCGGATTCTTCACTGCTGAAGAGCTGGATTTTATCCATAAGAGTTTAAACGAAGACAATGAATCGGTGACTGTAAACCAATATCGCAGAACGGTAACAGTGCAGCTGATTAAAAAGAAAAAACAAGAATCTGCAGTTCTTGAAGCAATGCGCAAAGCCGGTGATCGGATAGCAACTCAGGTAAATAAACTCAAAGGCGAAATACTTTATATTCAGGCTGGCGATTTTTTTATAGAAGCATTAGCACTGGCCGAAGGTGCTGTTCTGGGAAACTATCAGTTTCTGAAATACCGGACTCAATCAGAGAAAGAACGTAACACACTGAAAACCATTGCTATTAACAGTAGGAAGGCAAAAGATGAAAACATTTCACAAATGAACATTACCTGTGAAGCGGTATGTCGGGCGCGCGATCTGGTTAACGAACCTCAAAACAGCCTGAACTCTGAGCAGCTTGCATCAGCATTTCGCCAAATGGGGAAACAGGCCGGACTTTCAGTTGAAGTATTAAATAAGTCAAAAATTGAGAAACTGGGAATGGGAGGATTGCTGGCAGTTAATAAAGGAAGTGTAATTCCACCTACATTTACAATAATGGAATGGAAGCCTTCAAATGCCGTTAATTCAAAGCCTTATGTTTTAGTGGGTAAAGGAGTGGTGTATGATACCGGAGGATTAAGCCTGAAGCCAACAGCTAACAGCATGGAAGACATGAAGTGCGATATGTCCGGAGCTGCAACGGTAGGCTGTACCTTGGTTGCTGTTGCAAAAATGAAATTACCACTTCATGTTGTGGGGTTGATTCCATCAACAGATAATCGCCCAGGAGGTGATGCTTATACACCCGGGGATGTTATTACCATGTATAGTGGTAAAACTGTTGAAGTTTTAAATACCGATGCTGAAGGCCGGATGATTCTGGCGGATGCCCTGCATTATGCCAAACAATATAATCCAAAGCTGGTACTTGAATTTTCAACTCTTACAGGATCGGCTGCTGTAGCAATAGGCTCCTATGGAATTGTATTTATGGGAAATGCGGATTCCCGGATAAAAGAAAAGCTTAACCGCTGTGCAGAGCATGTTTATGAGCGGCTGGTTGAATTCCCTTTCTGGGATGAATATGATGAGTTAATAAAATCAGACATTGCTGATATTAAAAATATTGGAGGACGGGACGGAGGGGCGATAACGGCAGGTAAATTCCTGGCCCATTTTACCGACTATCCTTTTGTTCATTTTGACATTGCTGGTCCGGCTTTCGTTAAACGGCCTGACAGCTACAGAGGCAAATACGCTACCGGAGTTGGTGTGCGACTATTAATTTCCTTTCTACAATCAGCCAAATAATCATTTTCATCAAGGCCATTCTTGCTGGTAGCAGAATAATGAGTTAATCCCCACTCAGGAATTACTTGTAAATTAATATAAAATGACTATACTTGCAGCCCTAAAAAATTTAAAGTCATGTATGCAATAGTTGAAATTGCGGGTCAGCAGTTTAAGGTTACTGAGAAGCAATTACTTTATGTTCATCGTCAGCCCGGCAATGAAGGAGATAACATTAATTTCGAAAAGGTAATGCTGGTAAATAACAACGGTTCAATTAAGGTAGGAAAACCAGTCGTATCAGGAGCTTCTGTTTCAGCTAAGATTATTAGTCACATAAAAGGAGATAAGGTGCTGGTATTCAAGAAGAAGAGAAGAAAAGCCTATCAGAAAATGAATGGTCACCGGCAACAGTTCTCAAGAATACAAATTGAATCTATAAAAGCTTAAATCATAAAAAGTCATGGCACACAAAAAAGGAGTTGGTAGTTCAAAAAACGGACGTGAATCACATAGTAAACGACTAGGTATTAAACTATTTGGTGGCCAGCATGCGATTGCCGGTAATATTATTGTCAGGCAACGCGGAACTCAGCATCATCCAGGTGACGGTGTGGGCATAGGTAAAGACCATACCCTTTTTGCACTGCGTGAAGGCAAGGTTATTTTTATTAAGAAGGCCAACAACAAATCATACGTATCTGTCATGCCTCAGGCATGAAGCATTTGAAGCTATAAAAACCGGTCATTAGGCCGGTTTTTTTGTTGTGGGATGCTTTATTAATAAGAATTAACTTTTTGATATTGATAAAATTCTTTTTTCCTTTGTCCACCTTATTTAATCTCAATAACCAGCTTTATTCGAAAAAAATATTTATGAAGAAGAATCTTTTAGTTGCCGTTGTGTTTGCTGTCTTACTTTCGGGATGTACCAAGCAAATGATTCAGAAAGCAGACGGGTTATACAACCGGGGAATGTATAACAATGCAATGGAACTTTACAAAAAGGCATATGCAAAACAGTCTAAGAAAGAAGACAAAGCAGCCACATCTTTCAAAATAGGCGAATGCTACCGGATGCAAAGCGATGCGAAAGAATCAGCCAACTGGTATGAAAAATCATATAACAATGGAAACAAAACTCCTGAAAACATTTATGCATTTGCCAACGCATTAAAAATGAATGGGAAATATGATGAAGCCATTGCCCGATATAATGAATACAAAACAGCCAATCCGGGTGACCCGAAGGCAGATGCAGCCATTGCTTCTTCCGAACAAGCCCAAGCATGGAAAGATAAACCAACCCGTTTTACTGTTGAAAATGTAGCTGCCCTGAATACCAAGTATTTTGATTTTGCAGTAGCCAAAAATCCTGCTGCAAAAAACGGAATCCTGCTGACTTCATCTCGTGAAGCCTCTGCCGGAACAAAAAATGACGGATGGTATGGTCAGAAATTCTTTGATCTTTACAGTGCTGAACTAGACAATAACGGGAAATGGAGCACTCCCATTCCAGTTACCGGTCCGGTCAATTCTGTTTCCAGCGAAGGCGCAGCAACTTTTGATGCTTCCGGAAAGACAATGTATTTCACCCGCTGTGACGAAAAAAAGAATTCAATGGGTTATTGTAAAATTTTTAAAACAACTTATGGCGACAAAGGCTGGAGCGAACCGGAAGGCTTAGCTATTAACTCTGATGAATATTCAGTCGGTCATCCGTGCCTTGCAGAAGATGGAAAAACACTTTATTTTTCGAGTGACATGCCTGGCGGGAAAGGAGGAAAAGACCTGTATATGATGAAATGGGATGAAGCCAATACTAACTGGGGAGCACCTGTCAACATGGGCCCGGCTATTAACACAGAAGGCGATGAAATGTTTGCCTATATCCATTCAAACGGAAAATTGTATTTCTCGTCAAATGGTCATCCCGGAATGGGTGGTTTAGATATATTCTCAGCCATTGAAGAAAACGGAAACTGGATAGTCACTAATCTGAAATCACCTATCAATTCACCGGCTGATGATTTTGGTATCATATTCACTGAGGCTACTTCAGGATATTTTTCATCTAATCGGGAAGGCGGATTGGGAAGTGACGATATTTATTCATTTATCATGCCTCCTCCAAACTTTGCCGTTTATGGCCGGGTTTATGATACCGATACTAAAGAAAGTATAAGCGGTGCTACCGTTGAATTATTTGGTTCTGACGGAACTGCACTCAGTGTTAAAACAGAAGCAGCCGGAACCTATCGGTACCAGCTTAAGGGGAATGTGAAATATAAGATTTCAGCTTCTTATACCGGTTATCTGACCAAGTTTGCTGAAGTTTCAACTGTTGGGCTTGACGACTCAGAAGATTTTGAAGAAAATTTTGACTTCCCCTTAAAGAGTACTGCAAAACCGATTACTCTTCCTGAAATCTTCTACGATCTTGACAAAGCAACCCTGCGTCCGGAATCCAAGAAAGCACTGGATGGTTTGATTACAGTTCTTAATGAGAATCCAACTATTACCATTAAACTTACAGCTCATACCGACTACCGTGCAAGTGATGCCTATAATATTGACTTGTCGAACAGGCGGGCAAAATCAGTTGTTGATTACCTGATTAAAAACGGAATCCCAGCCGACCGGCTCAGCAGTGAAGGTAAAGGTGAAACCACACCTAAAGAAGTTGAAAATGATGAGGAATATTTACCTTTTAAACGTGGCGATATACTTACACCTGCATTCATTGATGCTCTTCCAAATAATGATTTAAAGGAAAAAGCACACCAGTATAACCGAAGAACTGAATTTGAGGTTTTAAGAACAGATTATGTCCCAGTAAAGAAACAATAAATAGATTTTGCTTTAAAAGAAACTCCCGTCAGCAACCTGACGGGAGTTTTTTATTTACCATGTTTGCAATCCTGAATTATGAGTAACCGCTATGCCAAAAGAGGAGTTTCTTCAAAAAAAGAGGAAGTTCACCGGGCCATTAAAAAATTAGATAAAGGCATCTTCCCAAAAGCATTTTGTAAGATCATTCCTGATTATCTGACAAGAGATCCGCAGTATTGCCTGGTTATGCATGCCGATGGAGCCGGTACAAAATCAGCTTTGGCCTACATGTATTGGAAAGAAACCGGTGATTTTTCCATTTGGAAAGGAATTGCTCAGGATGCTTTGGTGATGAATACCGATGACCTAATGTGTGCAGGTGCCACTCAGGATTTTCTGATATCATCAACAATCGGCAGAAATAAAAATCTGATTCCCGGTGAAGTGATTGGAGCTATTATTAGTGGAACTGAATCCTTAATCAAGGATTTCAAAAAGTGGGGATTCAGCATGCACTCAACCGGTGGGGAGACAGCTGACGTTGGGGACCTGGTTCGTACCCTAATTGTAGATTCAACCGTTGTATGCCGTATGAAACGTAAAGAGGTTATTGACAACAGCCGGATCCGGTCAGGAGATGTGATTGTTGGATTTGCATCCTTTGGTAAGGCTCGTTATGAAAAAGAATACAACAGCGGAATTGGTAGTAACGGACTAACCTCTGCCCGCCATGATGTTCTGCACAAATACCTTAAAAAAAAATATCCGCAATCGTTTGATCCCGCTATTCCGGCAGGGCTAACCTACTCGGGAAGCAGAAAACTGACTGAACCCATCACAATCTACCACAACGGCAAGAAGATCCAGACTACCATCGGTAAACTACTGCTTTCACCAACACGAACCTACCTGCCCCTGGTTAATGAGATCTTCAAAAAACACAGGCATCACATTCACGGGATGATTCATTGCAGTGGTGGAGGACAAACCAAGGTGCTGCATTTTACCAACAAACTGAAAATTATTAAGAATAATTTATTCCCCGTTCCGCCAGTTTTTGAATTAATACGTCAGGAATCAGAAACCAGCTGGAAAGAAATGTATTCCGTCTTTAATATGGGACACCGGCTTGAAATTTATACTTCTGAACAATATGCTGATTCGATGATAGCCGAAGCTCGCACGTTCGGAATTGACAGCAGGCTGATTGGAAGGGTTGAAAAGTCATCTCAAAATCAGCTTCACGTTCTGACAGAAAACGGTAATTTTAGCTATTCTTAGTTCCTTCTTAAAGTCACTGTTTTATATAAGTCCGTTGATCATCAGATTTTCATCAAAATTCTAAATATGAGATCTACATTTCTAACAGCTATTATCCTCCCTGTTATGACCCTGTTTGTTCAGGGCCAGGTTTACAAGCCTTATATTACCATTCCGGTATTTCAAAATAACAAACAGCTGCTTAATCCGTGGACTGGTGGCCTTGATGCCCCCATTATCCAGGAAATTGACCTGAATGGAGATGGAATAAAAGACCTGTTCATTTTTGAAAAAACACAATCAACAGGCTTTCATCGCTGGACAACCTACATTAATCATGGAACCCCCAACTTGGTTGATTACCATTATGCTCCTGAATACGAAAGCAAGTTCCCTTCCAATATGCATGATTGGGTGCTGCTGGTTGATTATGATTGTGATGGACAAGAAGATATCTTCACTTATAATTACAATGGTGGCTTTTCAGTTTATCACAATGATTTTACTCCGGGACAGGGCCTTAGTTTCTCACTGTACATTTCGCTGGTTTACTCGGATTACTGGGGTTTCCCGGCCAACCTGTTTGTAGCAAGTGTAAACCAGCCGGCACTAATTGATATAGACGGTGATGGTGACCTGGATATACTCACCGTCTCTTTATCCGCAAACAACATAGAACTTCATCGTAATTATGCAATGGAAAATTACGGTCGTTGCGATACCCTTGTTTATATTCTTGAGAAATCCTGTTGGGGATTGGCCTGTCTGAGCGCTTTCAGTAATTCAGCCATTATTGACTGCCACAACATCAACCTCGGATGTACCGATGGACCGCATAAACCAGCAGGTTCAGGTCAGGCTTATTATGAATCTATGAGAAACCGAACTGACTCCATGCTTAATACTCAATTGCATAACGGTTCTTGTATGGTTGCCTTTGATCTTAACGGTGATGGTGTAAAAGATGTCGTTAATGGTGATATCCTTGGCAACACTTTACTTGCCATGTACAATGGCGGAACTCCCGATTCTGCTCATATTACAGCTCAGGACTCGCTTTTCCCGGTTAACTCAGTTCCAGCAGATCTGAAAACTTTTCCAGGCCCCTATTTCATGGATGTGAATAATGATGGGCTTAGAGATTTTTTAGTAACACCTTGTACCTATAATGGAACGGTGAATATTAAAAATATTCTTTATTATAAAAATACCGGTTCAGGGGCACTCCCTGTTTTTGCCTATCAGGGCGACAGCCTTTTTGTAAATGAGATGATTGATGTTGGCTCAGGTGCTAATGTTACTGTGGCTGATCTTGATGGTGACGGATTACAAGACCTGGTGATCGGGAACTTCGCCTACGTTTATCAAAACAGTCCGGATAACACAAAAATCTCATGGTATAAAAACACCGGAACGTCCACTCAACCTCAATTTACGCTGGCTGATGATGATCTTGCCGCCTTCAGCCAGGTAGGTATTTTTGGTGCTTATCCTGCATTTGGTGATCTTGACAATGATGGCGATCCCGATATGATTGTTGCAGGTTCTGATGGCTATCTGAATTATTACGAAAATACTGCAGGTGCCGGCAATCCTCCCAATTTCATTCTTGCTCAGGCTCATATTCAGAATTCTTCAGGAACTCCCATTAATATGGGTGCCTACCCAACTCCTATACTTGTTGACCTGAACCGTGATGGCAAACTTGATCTAATTATCGGAGAGCGTATAGGTAACCTGAATTATTTTGAAAATACCGGAACCCTCACATCTTACTCATTTACACTTATCACTCAGACATTAGGAAATGTCAGCACAGTTAAACCTGCATTTGATTTCTATGGCTATTCTGCTCCATTCTTTCATGATGATAATGGTAATTATGAGCTTTACTGTGGCTCTTTAAGTGGTTATATTTATAAGTATGACAATATTGACGGAAACCTTAATGGAACCTTCAATCTTGTGGACTCAATGTTTCTGAGGGAACCTATCCGTTCGACTGTTTCTGGAGCTGATATTGATAATGATGGTTATTTTGATCTTGTGATTGGTAATTATGCAGGAGGGGTAAAATGGTATTCAAACGGACCGGTTTCTGTCAATGAACTTCAGCCTGGTAAAAAAGCTTTTATCCTATTCCCAAATCCTGCATCAACACAGATCAGCATTATGTTAGATAACGAAATTGAGAATATTGAAAAGCGAATTGAAATAACAGACCTTACCGGAAGACTGGTTTACTCAGAGTCAAACAATTACCGTACCTCTACTGTTGATGTAAGTAAATGGAGCAGCGGTATGTATATATGCAGAATTATCGGGAACAAGATTAATAGCAATCAACGGTTTATTCTTACCCGTTAACCATCATGTTCAGGTTTTCTTTTATTGTTATTGCTTTAGCTCTTTTCTCATCATGTACATGGGAAACAGCCGAATTGAATCAAGATTTTTGTGCCAGTTCGGGTTATCCAGACAGTGTCGGAAAAATCTTTATTACAAAATGTGCAACAGCAGGATGTCACAATCCAGCAAGTAAATACTCGGCTGCTAATTTTGATCTGAGTACATGGGATGCATTATTTAACGGTGCATCAGGAGGATCAGCGGTAATCCCTTACGCTTCGGGGCAAAGTTTCCTGATTAACTTCATTATCACTGATTCGTCTTTAGGTACTCCTCAGCTACCTACGATGCCTTACAATCCTTATAACCCGGACAAACCTGATCTATTATCATCCGAGGAAGTTATGACCATCATTGATTGGATCAATAACGGGGCTCCTGATTGCAATAGCAGGCGGCTGACAGATAATCCGGATCGTGCAAAATTTTATGTTATTAACCAGGGTTGTGACCTGCTCTATGTTTTTGATGCCAGCCGGCAAGTAATCATGCGTTCCATAGAAATCGGAACTGATCCTGATGAAATCGAAAATCCACACTTTATTAAATTCTCACCTGATGGCCTATACTATTACATTGCATTTATAAAAAATGGGTATTTTCAGAAATTCAGAGCAAGTGATGATCAATTTATGGGACAGGTTTATATTACTTATGGAAGCTGGAATACATTTTCATTTACCCCCGACTCCCGTTATGTCTATCTCATTGATTTCAACTCTCCAGGAAGAATTGCTGTTGTAGATTGTGATAATATGGTACTTGATCCGCAATACACGATTAATCCATTTAATCCCGATCCCGGAGTTTTTAATAACCCGCATGGATCAGCGATTAGTCCAAACGGTCAGTTTCTTTACATTACTCAGCAACTGGGCAATGCCCTGTATAAGATGGATATCTCTTCATTTCCACCTGATGGGCACTTTATAAATTTTCCGACTCCCGGTATTGCTAAACCTCATGAAATTGAATTTTCACCAGACGGAGATGTCTTCTTTGTTACCTGCAGCGGCTCTCAGGATGTTAAAATTTTTGATGCACTTACCGATCAGTATCTGGCTTCCATTCCAACCGGATTATACCCCCAGGAAATGACAGTGTCAAAATCAAAAAAACTGCTTTTTGTTTCAAACATGCAGGGGAATACTGTAACCATTATCAATTACCAGACTAAAACCAAAATTAAAGATTTATTTGTCGGTTATGAACCACATGGGTTAGATGTAGATGAAAGTAAAGAACTACTTTACGTTGCCTGCCGGAATACGGGAACAACCGGAGGTCCTCCTCCCCATCATATTTCAAATTGTGGCGGCCGAAACGGATACCTGGTTGCCGTTGACCTCAATACCCTTCAGCTTAAACCCGCATTCAAACCTGAACTTTCAGTTGATCCCTACGGAGTTGCTGTCCGGAAATAAAAAAACCGGACTCTATTGCCCGGTTTGATAAACATACAACAGATGATTTATTTTAAAAGTTCATCAATATCAATTGAAGCAAGATAAGGAGTCAGAAATGATTCTGAGAAAAATGCCCTGATTTTATCAATCTCCTCGGTTTCCAGATTATAAATCAGTTCAACATAAAAATTATTGATGCGAAATAAATTGTAACGAAACTGTCCGTCTTCATTTGCCATCAGAAAAGAGCCGCCATTCCACAAATACCAGGCTTTTTCTTCCAAACTGAGCTTTCCAAATTTATCGAATGCTACCATGTTGTTTTTTCTAATTGAGTATTCCTGTACGGGCATAATAATATCCATTAGCAGGAACCAGTCAATTTTTGGGTGAAGAGTATATAAAACAAGGACGAACTACTCGGTAAATAATTTCATGTCATATTTTTGTCGTATAGTTTGTGAGTGATACCTGAACGGAGATATGCAAAATCAACTTTTCAACACTGGTCGGAAATCAGGATTCAATCCATTAGGTTTACAACCCATACTGATTTGAATTTATGAGTGATTTTATTGTTTCAGCACGAAAGTATCGGCCATCCTCCTTTAGTATGGTAGTAGGCCAGCAACATATTACCTCTACTCTGAAAAACGCTATCAGTCATAAACATCTGGCTCAGGCCTTCTTATTCTGCGGACCCAGAGGGGTTGGAAAAACAACCTGTGCCCGAATTCTGGCTAAGACAATCAACTGTACAAACCTGACCGCTGATTGCGAAGCATGCAACAGTTGCGAATCGTGTGAAACATTTAACAACAGTCAGTCACTCAATATTTTTGAACTTGATGCTGCATCAAACAATACCGTTGATGATATCCGCAGCCTGAACGAACAGGTTCGCTATGCACCCCAGACCGGGAAATATAAAATCTATATTATTGATGAAGTTCACATGCTCTCACAGAGTGCTTTCAATGCATTTCTAAAAACACTTGAAGAACCTCCTTCCTATGCAATATTTATACTGGCAACAACTGAAAAGCATAAAATCCTGCCAACCATTTTATCCCGCTGCCAGATTTTTGATTTCAACCGGATCCGGATTCAGGATATAGCTACTCAGCTGGCTTACATTGCCTCAAAAGAAGGAATTGAAGCAGATGCTGATGCACTTCATCTTATAGCCCAGAAAGCGGATGGTGCGATGCGAGATGCATTATCTGTCTTTGACCAGATTGTTTCGTTCTCTGGAAAAAAAGTTACTTACCAGGATGTTATCATCAACCTGAATATTCTGGACTATGACTATTTTTTCAACATAACCGATTCGGTTCTTGCCGGCAATATAGCAGAATGCCTGCTGACTTTTAATGAACTGCTTGCTAAAGGATTTGATGGCCATCAATTCCTGAATGGATTAAGCAATCATTTCAGAGATTTACTTGTATGTAAGGATCAGGCTACTGTTCAGTTACTTGAAGTAAGTGAGATTTTCCGGAATAAATATAAGGTTCAGGCTGCTGACATAATGGCTGATCAGATTTTCAGGCTACTGGAACTGATTCACCGGGCAGATCTGTCATTTCGAACTGCTAAGAACCAGAAGTTGCATGTAGAAATCACCTTAATGCAACTTTGCAATGAGATTGTTAATACCACCGAAAAAAAAAATCCTGACCTGGAGCATCTGAATCGCCCTGTTGCTGCACCTGCATCTTTGGTAAAACCGCAGAACAAACCTGTAATTTCACAACTATCGAAACCTGAATTGCCTCAGCCCAATACAACTTTAAAGTCAGCTCCTGCAACCGCTGCAACTCCGACCCTGGTTACGATTCCCATTCATACCCCTTCCTTAAAAGTCCGGAAAAAGGAACATCAGAAAGCCGCCCAACCTCCAAAAGAAAAACTGCCTGAGTATGAGTTCTCAGCAAATGAATTAGCGGATGCCTGGGAGACGATGACTTCTAATTACCATCATGCTCAACGAATGAATCTGGTAATTGCACTCCGAAAGCGGAAACCGGATTTGCATAACCCGGCAATGATTCTTTTTGAACTTGACAACTCAGCTCTTGTAAAAGAGTTTGAAGCTGAAAGACCAGCCATGTTGGAATTCCTCAGAAAAACACTGAATAATTTTTCTGTCCAGTTAACTTTCAAAGTTAAAGATCTTAACGAACCTGAAGACGAAGCTTACACAGCTGCTGAAAAGTTCAACAAGATGGCTGAAAAAAACCCGGCACTGAAAAAACTTCAGCAACAATTCGGAATTGAATTCTGAAATCAGAAACTCCCGGTCATACTAAAAGTAAATCCGTTTGATGCCGGGACCTGACGGCATACACCTCCTATACAAAGCAATCCTTCACGTTGCTTACCATATCCTAGAGAAAACCGTAATGTATTTTTTACATATCCGGCACTTATACTGTAATAATGAATTCTCTTTTCTTTCTCAGTATTGTCATAGTTATATTCATCAAAGGCTGCTAAGAACCAGTGAGGTGAAATTGTAAATTCTGCCAGCAGCATAGCCCAGCTTCCCAAATCCTGTCTGGTATATAAATGCTGCATCTCTGTCCGCAGGCTGTAATGGTCACTAAAGCGGTATTCTGTTTCTAATACGTTAATATTGGCATTAACAATTCCATATCCAGATAATCCCTGAATCACATCCTTATTATAAACCTGGTAGATTTCATTAAAAGTGAATTTCAGTTTTTTCGTAACCTTTTTGACTGCTTCAAAACTAACTTCCCTGAAATAAGTTTCTTTTCCGGGTTTGAAAAATTCAGAAGTATATCCGTTATCATCCCCTGTCGGATACCTGACAATATTGTTTATCAAAGCTCCGTTTAAGGCAATTTTAGTTCCGTATTTACCACCTAAAGGACTCCCTTTTTTAAAGTTGTAATAAATCTCAGCTTGGGTTCCGATTTCACCATTAAGTTGAGTAGCGTAGGGGTAAATAGTTGCTAACCGATACACCTGTTGCCTGGTAATTGCAGGCAGATAATTCAGATTCAGATTGTTCAGAATTGCAGTCCGGTCTGAACGAAAACTCATGTTGTCAATCCGTTTGGCTCCTAGCGAAATCCCTAAATTCTTTACAACATACGCGGCTGTCAGGTATAACACTTCTCCCTTACGATAAATATAACCGTTATCCGCATTCGGGTCATTGATTTTATGACCATATTCACCGGAAAGAGAAAATGATTCATGGCTAAATTGCCACCGGACAGAATAGGCACCAATGTTTTCTGGCAGTATATAAACCGGGTCATCATCTCCCTGGAACTTTGAAACAAAAGCACCTCCCAGAATCAGTCTTGTTTTTTTTGATGCTAACGAAGAAATAAGTTCATTGAGGTTGATCTCTGCATCTGTACCTCTTGTTATGCCAGGTCCATAATCCATAAATGAACGTTGCCTGCCAATCAAAGCTTTTAGGTAGATACCCTGAACCGGCTGGTATCGCAGGCGGATTCCGTCCATAGCATTATCGAAGCCTAAGCCCCATTCCTGATACGAACGAAAGATAGTCCCGTATCCAAACTGCTCATAAAAATTACCAGCTGTGATTTCAAGACTATGCAGGTTATACGTCAGATACCTGAAAATAAAACTATTTCCCTGGTAACGTTTATCAAACCCCTGCATAGCATTGAGAAAGGATTCATAGCGTAATCCTGCTGAAAAATCTCCAGCAGCATAAGTCAAATTCAGGAAACTGTTGGATAACAATTGCTCTCTAACCTTAGGTGCACCAATTGCAGAATCTGCCTGATAATACTGGGCATCAGATTGAAAATTGCCGTGTAATCCGGGGGCGCTAAGTTGGGCTTTGGAATTACTCACTCCGGTACAAACAATAAGAACAGCCAGAATTCCTTTTACTCTATTTTTTTTCACACAAATGATATTAGAAGTACACGCCACGCTCTGAAATAAAGACCAGTTACCTATTTAGTCAGCAATTTAATTTGTTCATATAACCGGTTTTCATCTCCCGGAGCATAAGTTGTATGCTGATGAACAAGCTCTCGTTCACCATTGAAGAGAAACGTATGAGGTACGAGATTAACATTCATTGCCCGTTTAAATTCACCATTGGGATCAAGATACACTTCGTAATCCCATCCTTTACCTTTCACAAAAGGAGCAACAGAATTCATTGTTCTGGAATCATCAATTGAAACAGCAACTAGTTTTACTCCGGTCTCAGCCTGCCATTCATCGTAGTATTCGGCTATTGATGAAAGTTCAGAAATGCAGGGTTTACACCAGGTTGCCCAGAATGAAATAATCATTGGTTTCCCGTCATTATTTAGGTCAGCAGTTGAAAAAGAAGCACCATTAAGCTGTTTAACTACCGCTGCAGGAAGTACGGTTTGTTTTTTATCCTGAGCTGAAACATTTTTGAAAATACAAATTACCAGCACCAGCAAAAGAGTCTTTTTCATTTTTTATTGCTTTTATTTAATTAAGCACTGCAAATGTATATTATACTCAATAAACTAAGGCTACAGACAGATAGCTGTATTCCTAATCCTCTGATAATACATTTGTATGAAACCGGACTTTAGTTATTAAAACCTTGTTTTTATCAATTTTGGTTTTTATATCTTTACAAGGTTAATCTCAAACCACTCAATATGAAAAGCCTTACTCTAAAAATAGTATCTGCACTTTTCGTATTTATTTTAATGCCGGCAATTGCCTTAAGTCAGACCTATGAAAAAGATTTCCTGCAGGCTGCCACGATTTCAGAAGACCAGCCAGTTGTAAGTAATATAGATGATGGAACTGACAGGATGTTGGTCAGAAATTCTGAAAAAGCAGCTGTAGCCGGTACAGCACAAAAAGTCCTGGCACCGCCCCTTAACGATGCCTATGTCTGGGGATTGAATCCACCTTATGTTCTTTCACCCAATGCCGGACCCTGTGTTTACGGGACTCTCGACCAGGCCACTTTCCAAGCCGGTGAAGTTTATGGAAGCTGCCAAACAACAGCCAGTATTATGAGTGTTTGGTATTCATTTATGGCAACACAAACCAATATGTGGGTAAGCCTCTTAGTAATGAATGGATCATGTTATACTGCATTTACAGTTTATTTAGCTGGTCCGACTATTCCCGGCTTAGCCAACCAGGTAGGTTGTACAAATTATCCGAATTCTAACCCAAGCAGACCACAGGCTTATAAAAAGGTAAACCTCACCGGATTAACCATAGGAGCAACCTATGCCATTCAGGTTACCTACCCGAATAATATACTTTGTGGTACAACAGGAATTGATTTTTGTATTGCAGTAGGTACACCATCCAACTGCTCAACGTGCGCTTCGCCTTGTGGCCCGGCATGTACATTTCCCACCGGTCCTCCTTCTATTCCTTTGATTACATCCACCTGTCCTCCCAGCAGTTTGTCGCCTCCTATGAATGAAAATAATACACGGACCCGCTGCCATACCTTTACTGCAAACTATAACAGTATGACGCTACAAATGATAATTCAAGGTTATTATTGCAATCCCTTGGGTGGAAATGTTTATTCATTTAACTGGTCATTATACAATTCCACCTTCGGTTTACCTCTTCAGACCGGTACACTCGCTAACCTTACGCTTACCGGGCTTACAGGAGGGCAAAACTATGTTCTTTGTTATAACTGGATGGCAGCCTGTGATATGGATACGGTTTGGCCTTATCTGTATAGTAATTCTCCGTTACCAATGGAGTTGCTTTCTTTTGAAGGGAAACAGGTTGGTAATTCAGTGCAAGTTAACTGGTTAACAGCTTCAGAAAAGAACACTGATTATTTCATTCTCGAGAAAACCCGGAACGGAGAAGAGTTTACCGAAGCCGGAAGAATAAAAGCTGCCGGCAATTCAACCCAAATTCATCACTATTCCCTTACAGATGATTCACCTGCAGAGGGTATGAATTATTACCGGTTAACGGAAATTGATTTTGACGGAACAAAGCACGAAACCCATCTGATTACAGTTTCATTCAAAAGTGATATCCGGCAACTCACCTTACATCCCAATCCAGCTTCATCTGATGACGGGCTTGAATTGTTGTTTTATTCCGAAAACAATAAAAGGACTCAGATTTACATTTATGATTTCTCGGGTAGAGTAGTCTATTCATCTGTTGTTTTCCCTTCAGCCAATTCATGGGTCAGAGAACCTGTTAAAACAACAGGGTTAAAAAAAGGAGTTTATTGCATCCGGGTAAATACTGACAGTAGTACTTTATTGGAGAAATTAGTTTTTAAGTAAGAAGTATCAAATACTGCATAGACGGCAGTTGGATTCCTGTTGCTTTCCAGTATGAATACTCTGTATCTTAGCCGGCCTATTAATAACACATGAGACCATTCCTGACGCTGGTGCTTCTGTTTTTGATTTCAAACGACAGCCATGCACAGAATTATTCATCGCTTGGATTAGGAGTTAATAATAAAGTACTTTCTGTTTGCGGGAAACCCGGAAACTTAAATGCAGTTTATGCAGGTGGAGAGTTTAATTACGCAGGAGGCAATCCGGCTGATTACATTGCTTACTGGGACGGCAGCAACTGGTCAAGTTTAGGAAGCGGGGTTAACTATTATGTTCGCAGCATTATTCCTGACGGAAACAGCATAATTGCCGGTGGCGGGTTTAACACTGCCGGAGGAAATATTGCCTGGGGCGTTGCCAAATGGAATGGAACTACCTGGCAACCATACGGTAATGGTATCCGCGGAGATGTTTATGCACTTCGTTACTTCAACAATGAACTTTATGCAGGTGGCTTGATTGATACGTTTAGCGGATTTAATCAGGGCCGGGGAATTGAACGTTGGAACGGTACGGATTGGGTTTCTGTCGGAGGTGATATTTCAGGACCTCCCGGATTTAAAGTAATGGCAATGACTGTTTATAACGGAGAATTATGGGTTGGCGGAAATTTCAGCCAGGCCGGAAGTATAAATTCAGCCAATCTTATTAAATGGAACGGTACATCCTGGTCGGCTATTACAAGCAATGGTGCAAATGGTGAAGTACGCTGTCTTTATGAATGGAACGGAAACCTCTATGCAGGAGGTGATTTTACAACCATTGCAGGAGTGAGTGCTAACCGAATTGCAAAGTTTAACGGAACCTCCTGGTCGACTTTAGCAAGTGGTGCAAATGCAGCAGTAAACGGAATTGCACATTACGGATCAGACCTATTTATAACCGGTGAGTTTACAACTGCCGGCAGCACTTCGGTAAACAGGATTGCAAAATGGAACGGATCGGCCTGGTCAGCAATCGGAACAGGGTTGAATTTTGATGGTTTCTGTTTGTCGAATTACGGAAACTGGACTTATATAGGCGGACTATTTACTGTTGCCGGGAGCTACCCGAATAATTGCATTGTCAAATTCGGAACTTCATCCGGGGTTAATGAGTTCACTTCGCTAACAGGCATATCCGTTCTTTCAAACCCGGTTCGGGATAACCTGGTTCTGATAAGTAATAAACCTTTGTTAGAAACTGAGATCAGAATTTATTCTGCTTCAGGCCAAATACTGTATTCACTGACTTCAGAAATTGTTTCGGCAAAGACCATTCATATCTGCAATTTTCCATCCGGATTATATTTTCTTTCGGTTATGTCAGATAACAAGGTTTTTACTACCCGTTTCTTTAAAGAATAAGTGTTTAGCTTTTTGAGAAAAGCGGATCAGCTGAAATAAATTCCTGTTACTATCGCAGCCGTTATAACACAGACCAGGTCAACCAGAAGCATAATTCCAAGCGTATAGCGGATTTCTTTCACATTAACTGAACCAAAGTAAAGAGCAATGACATAGAAAGTTGTTTCAGCAGCTCCCTGAAACAGACAGGCTAATCTGCCGGTGAGGCTGTCAGCTCCGAAAGCTGCCATGGCATCCAGCATAAATCCACGTGACCCGCCTGCACTGAAAGGACGCATGAGTGCTACAGGAATGGCATCAATAATTTCCTTATCAACATTTAAAAAACCGAAAACTGCTGTTAGGCCTTTCATCACGATATCCATCAATCCCGAATTCCGGAAAATACTCAGAACAACCAGCATGGCAATGATATAAGGTAAAACACGAACACCGGTAGTGAACCCTTCCTTAGCCCCTTCAGCAAAAGAATCAAACAGGTTTGTGCCATTCTTACGAAACACCTGCTCTTTAAGCATGGCGTAAAAAACAATTGTCAAAATAATCAACAACAGTATTCCGTTACTCAGATTATCTGTAAAGTGTATTTTTGTAATTCCTTCCAGCCTTACTATGTAAAACAGGAGTAATCCGATAACAGCACTGATACCAGTAACAGAAAGAATAATCACTCCATTGAGTAAATTGATCCGTTGACGGATACTCACAAAAATCAAAGCAGCAATGGTTCCGACAAAAGAGGTGATGATAATCGGGAGCATTACATCACTGGGATTAGCAGCTCCCTGGGCAGCCCTGTAACCAATGATTGAAGTCGGGAGTAAGGTAAGCCCGGCAGCATGCAAGCACAGAAACATTATCTGACTGTTAGATGCCCTGTTTTTATCTTTATTAACCTCCTGCATACTCTCCATTGCTTTTAATCCAAATGGAGTAGCTGCATTATCCAGCCCCAGAAAGTTAGCAGCAAAATTCATGGTCATAAATCCATAAGCAGGATGTCCTTTGGGAAGGTCAGGAAAAATCCGTGAAAAAACAGGAGTCAGAAACCGGGCTAATTTTTCAGTCGCATTCGAGTCACTGAGTAATTGCATTAATCCGCAGAAAAAAGTCAGATACCCGATTAATGGAAGCCATAATCCGATAACTGTATTTTTACAAGTCATAAAAATTCCGTCAGCAGCCAGCTTGCCTTGATACACTTCAACTACTCCCTTATCTGTCAGCTTATAGGTCTTTTGATCTATGGTAACCTTACCTGAGGTTGCTGATTTTAATGAAGAAAACAACTCAGCTTCTGAAGCAGCAAAAGCTCCCGAATCATATTCTGAAACCAACAATGGATCATTCTGGCTGCCATTGACAACACCGTTCAGTGAATATAGCTGACCGGAGAGCATCAGGTAAAACAGATATACTACACTGCTTGCCAGAATGAAAGACCAGAACCTACTTAATGCCATAACTCAGTCCATCAAAGAAACATCGCAACCCTGACGGAACAAACCATCTCAAAAGATTTTATTCACAGTCATTCAGCAGCAACCTGGTGTAAGTCCGGCTGTCAGATTTTCTATAGCTCTCCATCACCGGAATATCCGATCAAGTCATGAAATGAAGAGTTCATCCTTTACTCTTCTGTTTTTTATTCAAATTTTATTTACGAATGCGGAGAATATTTAATTATGATTATATTACTGCTTCTTGTATGATTGTATTATAATCATGGACCGGATTATACCAAGAACGGTTGTTCACATGGATCTGGATTGTTTTTTTGTATCGGTTTCACGGTTACTGCATCCGGAGCTGAATAACAAACCTGTCATCGTGGGAGGTGGGGAGCGCGGAGTCGTTGCAGCCTGCAGTTATGAAACCCGCAGGTTTGGAGTTCACTCAGCTATGCCTGTCCGGCTGGCAAAGCGGCTCTGCCCCGAGGCGGTTTTTATCCGGGGTGATTATGACCAGTACAGTAAACACTCTGATATGGTAAGTGAAATTATCAGTGGATGTGTCCCATTGTATGAACGCAGCAGTATTGATGAGTTTTATATTGACCTCACCGGGATGGATCGCTTCTTTGGATGCTACAAACATGCTACCGAACTCAGGCAACGTATCATCCGTGAAACAGGTCTTCCTATTTCTTTCGGAATGAGTGTTAACAAAACAGTCAGTAAGGTAGCTACTGATGAAGCAAAACCCAATAACCAATTGAAGGTAAACAGCGGAGAAGAGAAAGCTTTTCTGGCTCCGTTGTCTGTTCAGAAAATCCCGATGGTAGGTGAAAAAACCTACACCCTGCTGAGAAGTATGGGAGTAGAAAAAGTAAAAACACTGCAGGAAATACCTGTTGAACTCATGGAAAATGTCTTAGGTGAGAACGGAGTCAGCATCTGGAAAAAAGCCAATGGTATTGACAACTCACCTGTTGAAGCTTACCATGAACAGAAGAGTATGAGTACTGAAGAAACCTTTGACCAGGACACTATTGATGTTCAATACCTGAAGCACATGCTGGTTGCAATGACTGAAAAGCTTTGCTTCAGGCTGCGCAGTGAACATAAGCTTACTGCCTGCGTGGCTATAAAAATCCGTTACAGTAACTTTGATACGCACACCATGCAATGCCGTATCCCTTACACTGCCGGTGATCACATTATCATCGGTCATGTAAAAGAGCTTTTTGACAAACTGTTTAACCGCAGGCTGCTGATCCGGCTAATCGGGATAAGATTCAGCCACCTGGTAGGAGGTGGCCAACAGATTAACCTGTTTGAAGACAGCGAGGAAATCATCAACTTGTATCAGGCAATGGACAGATTGAAGCTTCGGTTTGGAGAGAACAAAATTCACCGGGCTGCAGCCCTTGGCTGTTCTTTCAGAGGATTTACCCGGAAATCTTCAGATTACTAAGCCAGCATCTGTTCGATCCGAATAAGCACAATAAAACAACACTCGGTACCGGGTATCTGAAACAATTAAATTTTCTTTACTACTCCATTACAAATTCCCATTGCAACCGACTGCAGATTCTCCGGTCTTTCTGAAAAAAGGGATACGCTGCTTTTCTGTTTTCTGTTTTATTAGTATCCTTACAGCCTTATTTTAACTACTTCTGACCAAGGTTCCGGAGACCAGACAATGAGTTACTGACAGCTGAATGAATATGAATCCTTTCGTGTGCATCCCACTTCTGCCATTTATCTCATTCCTTCTTCTTGGACTATTTGGCAGGCAATTAAAGCCGTTAGCAGGAATTATCGCAACGCTACTGATGGCTGTTTCAACAGCTCTCTCACTTTCGGTTGCTTACACCTACTTCTTTGTTTCCGGCAAGGTTGAGGGAATCTACCAGACCCTTGTCCCGCTTCAGTACAAGTGGCTTGAATTCTCACCTTCTTTGTCTATTGATATGGGTATTCTGATTGACCCGATTTCAGTGATGATGCTGATTGTCGTAACTGTAGTGTCACTGATGGTTCATCTTTACAGCATCTCCTATATGAAAGGCGAGGATCGCTATGCTTCTTTCTTTTCTTATCTGGGGCTGTTTACATTTTCAATGCTGGCACTGGTTCTGTCATCCAACATTTTTCAGATTTATATTTTCTGGGAACTGGTTGGCATCAGTTCCTTCCTGCTGATCGGGTTTTATTATGATCGTCCGTCAGCAGTCAAAGCATCGCGTAAAGCATTTCTTGTAACTCGTTTTGCTGATCTTGGTTTCTTAATTGGAATTCTCATATTGGCATTTGAAGCTCATACTCTGGATTTCAGGGTGCTGATAGAACGCCTTACCCATCCCGAATCTGAATTTCTGATTCATGCATCAACAACAACCTTTCTGGGAGCTAGTGCATTAACCTGGGGATTGGTGCTGGTTTTTATGGGAGGAGTAGGTAAGTCTGCCATGTTTCCGATGCACATCTGGCTGCCTGATGCGATGGAAGGCCCGACTCCAGTTTCGGCACTGATTCATGCAGCTACCATGGTAGTTGCCGGAGTTTACCTTGTTGCCCGGTTATTTCCGGTATTTGCAATATCATGCCCGGCTGCTCTTGATCTTGTCATGGTCATTGGTGTTCTTTCGGCTATACTGGCTGCTCTCATTGCCTGTACTCAGACCGATATTAAACGTGTTCTTGCTTACTCCACTATGTCACAAATCGGCTATATGATGTTTTCACTTGGGGTAGCACGCTGGGGAATGGATTCACAAAACGGATTTACAGCTTCCATGTTTCATTTATTCACCCATGCTTTTTTTAAAGCACTGTTGTTTCTTGCAGCAGGTGTAATCATTCACCATGTTCACAGCAATGAGATAAAAGCAATGGGCGGATTAAGGAAACTACTCCCGATCACTCATATCACTTTTTTGGTTGCCTGCCTGGCCATTGCCGGAATTCCGCCATTGAGTGGTTTTTTCAGTAAGGAAGAAATTCTTCTGGCAACCTATCATTTCAATGTATCTGTTTTCTTACTTGCATTGTTAACTTCAGGCATTACCGCATTTTATATGTTCCGGCTTTATTTTCATATTTTCTGGTATTCACCCACTCAGCAAGTGTCATCAAAAGCTACGCACCATGAAGCAGAATTTGTAATGCTGCTTGCTCTTATCCTGCTTGCTGGCGGTGCTGCCTTAAGCGGATTTATTCCTTTTAGTAGGTTTGTTTCGGCAAATGGCATTCCTTTCAATACTTCTTTACATTATGATTTCTCAATTCTGCCTGTTGCATCCGCTCTGACCGGAACAGGTTTTGCCTTCTATTTATACAAGGCGAAGAATCTGCGACCCGACAGAATCGCAGAAAGAATTAAACACCTGTACACCCTTTCATACCATAAATTTTATATAGATGAATTCTATACTATGGTCAACCATTCCATTCATCGGCTGATTGCTTATCCCTCTGCCTGGATTGACCGTCAAGTTGTAGATGGTTCAGTAAACATGTCGGGCAAGGCTGCAAAAACTGCTTCAGAAGGAATCAGGGAAATGCAAAGTGGCCAGGTTCATCAGTATGTGTTCTGGTTTATTGCCGGAATCCTAATCCTGGCTGTTGTCGTGATGTATGGAATGGGTTAACTAATGATAAAATTATGATTAACCAGAACCCTGCAAATCATTTTTATTTAACCGGATTAACTGATATTTGTTCCGAATGAATTTACTGCTGCTACTGCTGCTGCCTTCAGTTGCGATCCTATTAACGTTGTTTGTTAAAAACAACACTCAGGCAAAATGGGTCTCTCTATTGTTCAGTGCAGCCCAACTGGTCTTTTCATTAATGCTCTTGTTTGCCTTCCAGACTGAACGGGCATCCGGAAACATATCAATGATGCTTTTTGAACAACAGCTCAACTGGTTTCAGTCAGCCGGGATTACATTTCATATTGGAATTGACGGTATTTCAGTTGCCATGATTATCCTGACTGCGCTGGTTGTCACAGCCGGAGTATTGGTTTCATGGAATATCGGATACATGACTCAAGAGTTTTTGATTTTGCTACAGCTACTCGGTGCCGGTGCTTACGGCTTTTTTATTTCAGTTGATCTGTTTCTGATTTTCTTTTTCCTAGAAGTTGCTGTAATTCCAAAATACCTGCTTATTGGTATCTGGGGGAGTGGTAAAAAGGAATACAGCGCCAATAAGTTAGCAATTATGCTCATGGGTGCTTCAGCACTGATTCTTGTTGGAATTTTGGGAATGTATTTTCACTCAGGATTGAAGGCTTTTGATCTTATCCGGATCAGCCAAATCAAACTTCCAGTTGAAACACAAATAATGTTTTTCCCATTTCTGTTTATTGGATTCGGAGTCTTTACTGCCATTTTTCCGTTTTACTCCTGGGTACCTGACGGTCACAGTTCAGCACCTACAGCCGGATCAATGTTTCTTGCCGGCATTTCAATGAAACTGGGAGGCTACGGTTGCCTGAGAGTTGCTACTTACCTGATGCCCGAAGCTGCTTCCGTTTATGCACCATACATTATTGCTTTGGCAACCATCGGAATTATTTATGGAGCTTTTGCCACTGTCATGCAAACGGACTTAAAATACATCAATGCCTACTCTTCTGTTTCCCATTGTGGTTTTGTATTGCTTGGCATCGGGATGCTAACTAAGACAGCTATTACGGGTGCAGTGATGCAAATGGTATCGCATGGACTAATGACAGCTTTGTTTTTTGCTGTTATCGGAATGATTTATGAACGAACACATACGCGTGTTGTCAGGCAAATGGGCGGGCTGATTAAAAGCATGCCTTTTATCTGCACCATGCTCTTCCTTGCCGGTTTTACTTCACTGGGGTTACCCGGTCTCAGTGGTTTTGTTGCCGAGATGACTATATTCATGGGATCATGGCAAAACCCGGGTGCCTTTTACAGGATCTCAACCATTGTTGCCTGTGCATCTATTGTGGTAACGGCTGTGTATATTCTTCGGGCTATGGGGAGAGTTGCAATGGGACCCTTGCCGGCTGCATTAAGCGATGAAAAACACAAATCGTCTCTGAAAGATGCAACATGGAATGAACGAATTGCAGCTATAATGCTGGCTGCAGGGATTATTGTTGTTGGAACTGCCCCGTTCTGGTTAAATAACCTGGTAAGTCCTGATGCAGCTATTATTTTTGAACAGTTAATTTCAGGAAACTGATGAAAATAATAAGAAGATCATCATGCATATTTGTTCCGGAAGCAGCCGAACCTGTATATACAATTGTTAACCCTGAGTTTAGCCCTAAGTCTGATATCTACCGGTGAATTCGCTCCTCCTTCTCAAACATGAACTCCTCCTGACAGCTCTGCTGCTGATTTTTATTTTAATCAAACTGTTGAAAGAAATCAGTAACCACCAATTCTTCCTGATTACCTGCGTGCTGCTGGCTGTTAATTTTCTTGCAGGTTTTTTTGGAAACAGCTATGGCTCTGTTTTCGGCAACATGTTTCATACCAATGAATTCATTTCCATTCAGAAGAACATCCTGAACCTGGCAACACTTCTGATTGTACTTTCTTCCTGGAGCTGGCTTAAACATCATCATCATGTACCTGAGTTTTTCATCTTGTTGCTAACTACGCTGCTAGGTATGTTCTTCATGCTTTCCTCGGGCAATTTTCTGATGTTCTATCTTTCTCTTGAATTAGCAACGATTCCGCTGGCAGCACTCTGTAATTTTGATTTAGAAAAAAAGCAATCTTCCGAAGCAGGGATGAAAATGATTTTGTTATCAGCATTGGCTTCAGCTGTATTGCTGTTAGGAATTTCGTTTATTTATGGAACGACCGGAACCATATCATTCACTGAATTGTCATTCAACCTGACGGGACACCCACTTCAGGTCTTTGGATTCATACTGGTATTTGCCGGATTTGCCTTTAAACTTTCTGTGATTCCGTTTCACCTCTGGACTGCTGATGTTTATGAAGGCTCACCGGTTGCTATTACTGCATATCTGTCGGTAGTTTCCAAAGGAGCCATGGTATTCATTTTTACCACCATCTTATATACTGTATTCCGCCAGATAGAGAATACTGGCTATAACACCCTTTTTATTACTGCAGTTGTTACTATGACGATTGGTAACCTCTTCGCAATCCGTCAACAGAACCTGAAGCGTTTTCTGGCATTTTCTTCCATTGCCCAGGTGGGATTTATCCTTGTAGGTCTGAGCGGATATAATCAGCTTGGAATTTCATCTGCCACTTATTTTATTTTTATTTATGTTTTTTCAAACCTGGCTGCTTTTGCAGTGGTCGGACTGATTTCTGCTGCATCAGGAAAAGAAAATATCAATGACTACCGTGGCCTGGCAAAAACCAACCCAAGCCTTGCATGGATCATGGCATTATCACTTTTTTCACTGGCTGGAATTCCACCAACTGCCGGATTCTTTGGTAAATTTTTTCTGCTGGCAGCCGGTGCCGGAAAAGGAAATTTTGTTCTAATTACCATTGCAGCACTTAACATTGTACTGTCATTGTATTATTACCTGCGGGTAATCCGTGTGATGTTTATGGATCAGCATGATTCACCGATTCCAAATATTAAGTGTGATAAAGCATTCAACACAGCAGCTGTCATTTTTATTGCAGGAATTCTGATTGCAGGAATTTGGGATTATCCTTTCCAAATCATTAATACCCTGGCACCTTATATTTTTACAGCCTATTAAAAACAATCTGCTCTAATTACCAGTTAATTCATACTTACTCTTCAGAACAATGAAACCATTCTCAATTCTTCTTCTTGTTACCCTGATCTGGTCATGCAAGCCTGCCCAGAAAACAGTAACGGTTAATCTTCCACCGGTTAACGTAGAGAAATTACAAAATCAGAAAATTGCCGAGCATCCTGTGTATCGGGCCTCTAATGACAGGCTTAGCGATATCCTTCATATGGAACTTCGTGTCAGCTTCGACTGGGACAAAAAATATCTTTATGGTGAGTCAACGCTCAGCATCAAACCATACTTCTATCCTCAGAATACCCTTTACCTGAATGCACGTGGAATGGAAATTAAAGAAGTAAGTCTGATTCAGGGACTTAAAAAGCAGCAGTTAAAATTTGATTATAAAAACGACAGTCTGATTATTTCTCTTGACAAGACTTATAAAAATGATGAGACCTATAAAATATTTATTGATTATGTAGCCAGGCCTGATGAACTGAAAAATGTCGGAGGCAGTGCAGCCATCTCTTCTGATAAGGGATTGTATTTTATAAACGCTGACGGAAGTGATCCTAAAAAGCCAAAACAAATCTGGACCCAGGGAGAAACCCAGAGTAATTCCGTCTGGTTTCCTACAATTGATTCACCCAATGAACGAATGACCCAGGAATTATATATTACAGTAGATACATCCTATGTCACACTATCGAACGGGTTGCTTGTCAGTTCAGTAATCAATAGTAAAGAAGGAACCAGAACAGACTACTGGAAACAGGATCTTCCCCATGCTCCTTATCTAGTTATGATGGCAATCGGCAACTATACTGTAATTAGAGACAAGTGGCGTAACATCAGTGTTGATTATTTTGTTGAACCCGAATATGCTCCTTATGCAAGAGCTATTTTTGGCAATACTCCTGAAATGATTGAATTTTTTTCAACCAAAGTGGGTGTTGATTTTCCCTGGGCAAAATACGCACAGGTGGTTGTTCGCGATTACGTGTCAGGGGCCATGGAAAATACAACCGCTACGGTTCATGGTGAGTTTTTGCAGACCGATGCCCGGTCACTTCTTGATGGCAATTCTGAATCAGTGATTTCCCATGAATTATTTCATCAATGGTTCGGAGACTTAGTAACTTGTGAATCATGGAGCAATGTTCCGCTAAACGAAGCTTTTGCAACGTATGGAGAATACCTATGGGATGAATATAAGTATGGCCGTGATTATGCTGATTATGAATTAAACCAGAGTTTACAAAGTTATAAGAATCAGCCACGGGCCCCGCTCAAGGATCTCATCCGGTTCAATTATGAAGACCCTGAAGACATGTTTGATGTGGTTACATATCAGAAGGGCGCGCGAATTCTGCACATGCTCAGGAATCTTGTTGGTGATGATGCCTTTTTTAAATCACTGAAACTGTATCTGACTCAGAACCGGTTTCAACCAGTTGAAGCTCATAACCTCCGACTTGCATTTGAAGAAGTAACCGGCAAAGACCTGAACTGGTTCTTTAATCAGTGGTTTTTTAACCATGGACATCCCGAATTAATTATTTCATATGAATGGAACGAGGAAAGTCAGATTCAAAAAGTCATCGTTAAACAGGTTCAGGATACCGGGAAATACATTCTTTACCGGCTTCCGTTTACAATAGAAATCTATACTGCTGAGGGGAAAATGAGGTATCCGGTTGAACTCAACTCACTTGTTGGTGAATTTTCATTCCCTTGCTCTTCTAAACCTTATTTAGTTAATGTTGATGCTGATAAATACCTGTTGTGCGAAAAGACAGACAAGAAAGACAACTTTGAATGGATTGCGCTTTATAAGCATGGCCCATTGTACATGGACCGGCTGGAAGCATTGCAGAAAATCAGTAAGAATATTAAAGCAGCAACTCCGCAGGCTGCAGCTTTAATCAGTGCATTGAATGATAAATTCTGGCAGCTTAGGGTTTTAGCCATTAAGAGTTGTGGCCCCTTAGCCCAAGATGGAGCAACCCGGCAGCAGGTGAAAACTATTTTATTGAACCTGGCTGAAAAAGATGAACAGGCCAATGTAAGAGCCGCTGCAATCAACATGTTGAACAAGAATTATGAATACCTGGAATTAAAATCATTGCTTGAGCGGTCTGTTCATGACTCTTCTTATAATGTTATCGAAACTTCAATCATGGCAATTGGTGATAAGGATTCGGACCATGCCTGTTTACTGGCTTCCGACTTTCAAACTTCAGCAAACAAATATCTGCGAGTAATTGCATTTAATATTTTAAGTATGTATGGAAATGACAGCAATAATAATTTTATGATTCAGACTTATGACGATTTGTCGGGATTTGAACGCTACCAGGGATTACTCAACTATGGTAAGTTTCTGACTCGTTGTAAGCCATTGACCATTGAAACAGGTTTACCAACGATTTTTGAGGTTGCTCAAAAAGGCAGAACCTGGTGGATCAGGCTTTCTGCATATCAGGTACTAAACGAACTTTCAAAAAGCTGTGAAAAAAGAGCTGCTGAAAATACTTCTGATACGGCACTTGATGGAAAATTTACTTCACTGAAAGAGTACATTGAAAAACGAACTAAAGAAATGCAGGAGACTGAGACAAATAAGGAACTTCGCAGAATGTGGGGTCTGGACTAATCAGTTTATTGAATAAAACAGGCCTTCCCCGATATTGTAGTCTTTCATATCGTTATATCAGCATAACCCAAACCGGTTAGTGCATGATTTTAAAAATCAATTCTTTCATCAATTCACCATCTTCTGTTGCTTCACTGTTAAGTCCTTTGGACCTTAAATCATATTCAGCCAGATCATTGAAAATTGCGACTAGCTTTTTAGGACTGTAATACCGGGCAGCAGTTGCATAGTCTTTCAGAAAATACGGATTCACTCCCAGCGATTCGCTCAGTGATTTACTGTCTTTCAGCCCGCTGGTATGATACTTCATTAACCTGACAAAGTAACCATGCAGAACAGCAAGCACCATCACCATTGGATTATTTCGCTGATTGGCAGCAAAATAGTTTATTATGCGATTGGCAGCCAGAACATCCTTACGGCCTAATGCTTTTTGAAGTTCAAACACATTATATTCTTTACTGATGCCAACATACATTTCAATCATATCTTCATCAATCGTGTTTTTATTCCCGAGATTGATGCACAGCTTATCTACTTCCCTGGCAATTCGAGATAAATCATTCCCAATATGTTCTGCCAGAAGAATTGCTGCATTACCCGTTATTTTGGCTCCGGCTTTTAATGTGTAATCAGCTATCCAAGACGGAATTTTATCATCATACAACTTGTCTGACTTAAATACGACTCCGTTTCTGGCAATAGCCTTAACCAGCTTTGTACGGCTATCTGCAGTCTTATATTTATAACACAATACCAAAACTGTTGACCGCTGTGGTGAAGTCATATAATCAAGCAACGGATTCTTACCTGAGCTCTCGTTCTCATCTTTCTTAAACAGATTTCTGATTTCCTGTGCTTCACGAACAATGATTACCTGTCTTTCGGCCATCATGGGATACCTTTTGGCCATACTGATCAAAGCGAGTAAATCTATATCCTTCCCATAGAGTACCGTCTGGTTAAATTCCTGCTCACTTTCCTCCAGGCAATGATGCTCGATATAAGAAGCAATCTGGTCAATAAAGAAAGGCTCTTCGCCATGCAACAGGTAAACCGGAGCATAGTTTTTCCCTTTAAATTCTGAAATAATTTTCTCAAATGACATTAGAAACGGAGATGTTTTACCGTTAGTCCATTATTAATCAATTCGTGTAATGCATCAATTCCTATTCTGAGGTGCCGCTCTGCAAAATTTTTAGTAACCAATGCATCACTTTTACTTGTTTTCACGCCTTCTGAGATCATAGGTTGATCAGATACGAGCAGCAAGGCTCCAGTCGGAATTTCATTGATAAAGCCGGTTATAAAAAGAGTTGCCGTTTCCATATCAATTCCCATGACTCTGATTTTCCGGAGATATTTTTTAAACTCATTATCATGTTCCCAAACTCTTCGGTTGGTAGTATAAACGGTACCCGTCCAGTAATCACATTTATGATTCCGGATTGTTGTTGATACGGCTTTCTGGAGGCTGAATGCAGGAAGAGCCGGCACCTCTTTTGGCATATAATCATCGGAAGTTCCTTCTCCCCTAATTGCTGCAATTGGAAGAATCAAATCACCCAATTTATTCTTCCTCTTCAACCCTCCGCATTTCCCCAGGAACAAACAGGCTTTGGGTTCAACTGCACCGAGCAAATCCATAATAGTAGCGGCATTGGCACTGCCCATTCCGAAATTAATCATTGTAATGTTTCCGGCAGTCGCACTGGGCATTGCTTTATCAAATCCCTTTACCGGAACCCGATGAATTTCGGAAAACATTTTAATATAATTTCCAAAGTTGGTCAGTAAAATGTATTTACCAAAATCCTTCAGGGTTGTACCGGTATATCGGGGAAGCCAGTTTTCTGTAATTTCAATTTTGTTTTTCATTACTATTGCTCTGATTCTGTAATGCCATATACTGAACTCAATCTTCCGAAATTTGAATTTAGCATCCGTGCGTTCAGGCAAAAGAAACAAATTTTCGACTGTCTTAGAAAACGATTTGTTTTACTGACTCCTGAAGAATGGGTCCGGCAGCATTTTATCCGCTTTCTTATAGAAGTTAAAACTTATCCGGCTTCCCTAATGAGTATTGAAAAAGGAGTAAAAATTGTCTCAGGAACGAAGCGTACAGATCTGGTAATTTATGATTTACATGGCAAACCCTGGATGATTGTCGAATGCAAAGCTCCTCATATTCACATTTCAAAAGACACACTGATGCAGGCTGCCCGGTACAACATCACTCATCAAGCACCTTACCTGGTTCTTACCAATGGGATTGAACATTATTGTTGCGATTTATCACAACCTCAAATTCAATTTCTTGATAGCCTGCCGGATTTCAAAAAAAACAAACCGGTCATTTAGCTGTTATAGCATGAATCAAAAGTTTAAAAAAAATTCTTTCAGACTCTGACTAAATCTGTTCAAATTTTGTTACTTACGTTTGCATCTAAACTCTACGCTTTATGTTCACCGGAATGTTACACACACACTCACTCAGTGTAATCCTTTTTGTTGTTCTTTTTCTCGTTAAAACCATCCTGTTGCTAGCAAATGCAGACTCGGCTCTTGCCAGTTTCACTAAAAGAACTCAATTAGCTGACAGAATAATCAGTGTTGCTTTCTTATTAACCGGTATCTACCTGACCATCTATTCAGGATTAATCGGAGCCTGGTTTTGGGTTAAAATAATTGTGCTGATTTGTGTTATCCCGCTGTCAATCGTTGCTTTTAAAAAGAAAAATAAAATCCTGGTTGTGCTTTCCTTAATGATGCTTGTCTATATTTATGGAATTTCAGAAATGAAAAGTCCTGTTTTTAAAAAGGAAATTAAAGGTGAACTTGCCGGCAAATCAGGAATAGAATTAGGTCAGACCATATTTGAAAATAACTGTGCATCCTGTCATGGTATGGATGGGAAAAGAATGTTAAGCGGTGCAAAAGATCTGACAAAGTCACAATTAACTGCTGAAGAACAAATCCGGGTTATCAGAAACGGGAAAAACAGCATGATGGCTTATAAAAAACTGCTGACTGAAGAACAGATTCAGGCAGTTGCCGGATACGTCCAGAATATGAAACACTGATGGCGAAACATCAGGTTGATTATTCACTGAAAAAGCCCGAGCAGGCAATTCTAATTGGTGTTATTTCAAAAGGTGAAGATCTGCGTCAGGTCCAGGAATACATTGATGAACTTGAGTTTCTGGCACATACCGCAGGAGCCGTTACAAAAAAGAAATTTCTGCAACGGCTGTACCATCCCGATCCAAGGTTCTATATCGGGCAAGGAAAACTTGAAGAAATTGGAGCCTTTATAAAAGCTAACGGGATTAATCTGGCAATTTTTGATGATGAACTGTCACCTTCTCAAATTCGCAATCTCGAAAAAGCAGTCCACATCCGGATCATTGACCGAACCAACCTGATACTTGATATTTTTGCCAAACGTGCACGAACTGCCCGGTCAAGGGTTCAGGTTGAATTGGCACAGTACCAGTATCTGCTGCCAAGACTGACCAGAATGTGGACACACCTTGAAAAACAGCAAGGTGGCATCGGAACCCGCGGACCAGGCGAAAAAGAAATTGAAACCGACAGGCGGGTTATACGGGATAAGCTCAGCAAACTGAAAGAAGAACTCGAAACCATTGCCCGGCAAACCGCGGTTCAACGAAAAAAAAGAAATGAACTCATCCGGGTTGCTCTGGTCGGTTACACCAATGCCGGTAAAAGTACACTCATGAACGTACTTAGTAAAGCTGATGTCTTTGCTGAAAACAAACTTTTTGCAACGCTTGACACAACTGTCAGAAAAGTAGTAATTGATGAGAGGCCTTTTTTACTTGCAGACACTGTAGGGTTTATCCGTAAACTACCTCATCATCTGGTCGAATCCTTTAAATCTACACTGGATGAAGTCCGGGAAGCTGACATTTTGCTTCATGTTACAGATCTTTCACATCCCAACTTTGAAGAACATATCGGGGTTGTAAATGAAACATTGGCCGAACTTGGCGCAGCCGGTAAACCCACCATTCTTGTAATGAATAAAGCGGATGCCTTCCGCTGGGAAGAAGATGATCAACCCCGTGAAGAAGTGTTAGCAGTTTTCCGTAAATCATGGATGAGCAAACTGGGTTATCCGGTAGTTTTTATTTCTGCTCTGAAAAAAGAAAACATTGCTGAACTCCAGTCATCCTTAATTACCTTGGTAAAAGAATTGTATTTAACGCGATATCCAGAGAATACGAATCCGAAATATTAGTTACCCAGCAACCAATACTTCAGCGGCAATTTCCATTCGGGAGCCTCTGGAACCTTTTATCAAAACCGTTGAGTTAACAGGTTTGTGTTTTTTAAGGTATTCGGCAGCGCTTTCTGAAGTGCTGAAAAAATGTCCTTTTGAAAGTAACGATTTCAGTTTCATAAAATGATTACCGACCAGAATCACGTCATCAATACTGCTCTGGCTGAGAAGTTGAATAATATTGCGGTGCTCTTCTTCCGAATGATTTCCAAGCTCCAGCATGTCACCAAGTACAGCTACCCTTTTCCCGCTGAAATTATCTGCCAGGTTTTTAATAGCCGCTGTCATACTTGTCGGATTTGCATTGTAATAATCCAGGATTAAAACCGAATTCCTAGTCCGTAGAATTTGTGACCGCTGATTATCAGGTTGATAGGATTCAATTCCGATTTTAATTTCTGTTTCAGTAAGATTAAAATAACTGCCAATACACGCTGCTGCAAGTAGATTTTCAAAATTATATTCTCCTGATAAATTTGACTGAGCAATGCCCGAACCGGATTGGGTCTTCCAGGTCAGCCGGATACAATCGTCTTTCAGAGTATAGGAACCGCAACAAAAGTATTTCTCAGAAGTTCCATAGGTAATCAGCTTATCATAGTTACCGCACCGATTCAGGAGAATGGAATTATCAGCATGCAAAAAAATACTCCGGTGATGCTCTTTCAGGAAGTCGTACATTTCTCCCTTTCCTTTAATCACTCCTTCAAATCCGCCAAAGCCTTCAAGATGTGCTTTCCCGATATTCGTTACGATTCCAAAATCAGGCAAGACGATTTTACATAGTTCAGCAATTTCAAGCTGATGATTAGCCCCCATTTCAATTACAGCAAATGCATCATTCCCGAATACATTAAGAAGGGTTAACGGGACTCCGATATGATTATTCAGATTTCCTCTTGTTGCACAAACCTTAAATTTCATTGACAGAACACTCCTGATCAGTTCCTTTGTAGTCGTTTTACCATTGCTCCCGGTTAAGGCAATAAACCTGGTGTTTTTTAATGTAAGCCGGTGATAGGTTGCCAGCTCCTGTAAAGCTGTTAAGGTATCAGGAACCAGGATTGTCTTTTTACTGACTGCAAATTTTTCATCATCAATGATGGCATAAGCTGCCCCTTTGTCAAGTGCTTCCTTTGCAAACTCATTTCCGTTGAACTGTTCACCCCGCAAAGCAAAAAAGATTCCACCAGGAATAATTTTTCTGCTATCGGTAGTCAACTTTCGCTCACATTCGTTCCAGGAGGAATAAATTTTTTCAATCAGCATCCGGTTGTAAAAATAAAAACGCCCCAGTGTTTAATGGCTGAGGCGTGTCTTAAAGTTCTTAACTGAATTATTTTGTTTTTCTCTTTTTCTGAACAAATCCAAGCGGGCTTCCCACTCTGGCCATAGCGCAGCGGAATCCGATATAATCGGTTGAGAGTCTTTCATCAAGAAAACGTTTAGTACCGGGCGACATCCAGTATGCACGATCTTTCCATGAACCACCCTTATAAATACGGGCATGATTATCAACCATCGAAAAATTCCCATAATTGTAAACAATGTTATCGGGTTCATCGCCATCAAGGAAATTACGGTTGTCAGCAATCCGGTAATTTCTGCGTCCTTCATTTTCCTGTTCAGTAACATCGCGGTACATAATTCTTCCCAGGCTGTCTTTTTCAGCAATCTGACCTTCCTCATCAGTTAACTGGGTTTTGAACACATTACCACGGTAAGAATTAAAATCATCCTTATCTTCAGGTGAAAGTTCGCGGTAAACATCAGCAACCCATTCAGCTACATTACCACCCATGTTATACAATCCGTAATCATTCGGAATGTAATTTAAAACCGGAGAAGTAATGTCAGCATTATCATTCAGGAAACCGGCAGTTCCCATGTTATCACCTCTGCCCCGCTTAAAGTTAGCCAGCATTTCACCTTTATGTTTTTCTGATGCATCCCGAACAATATGTCCATTCCAGGGATATTCCTTTCTATTTGTTACCCTTTCATAAACTGTATTACCGATCTGAGCTAAAGCAGCATATTCCCATTCTGCTTCGGTGGGCAGGCGGTAGCGGGGTAAGAAGATTCCGTCTTCCATCCGGACTTTACGGGTATCCCGGTTAGGATTATAATCATGTAAATCACTTTTTACCAGGCCTTCATACTGACCGGCAAGATAGGCATCGGTATTAAAATTGTCTTCATTCACCTGAGCTGGATTCACCCGTAAGATTCCTTCACGAATTAAAATTGCTTCATTCACCCGGTCGGTTCGCCAAGCTGCAAAGTCATTAGCTTGAAGCCAGTTTACTCCAACTACGGGATACTGCTGATATGCCGGATGGCGAAGGTAGTTTTCAACCAATGGCTCAAGATAAGCTAGTTTTGAACGCCAAACCAGTGTGTCTGGTAACGCTTTTCGGTAAACTTCCGGATAATCAGTTCCGAAAACTCGGTCTAACCAATAGAGGTACTCAAGATAATGAACGTTGGCAATTTCAGTCTCATCCATATAAAAAGACGAAACAGTTATCCTTCTTGGAATATTATTCCAGTCAATTGCGATATCCTGCTCGGTTCTGCCCATGGTAAAGGTGCCACCTTCAATCAGGATTAGACCAGGGCCTGTTTCCTGTTCAGTGTATGGCACGACTTCAAATCCTCCGTTTTTTTCATTATTGTATTCCCATCCGGTTACGGCTGATTTTTCCTTTGAGCAGGATGTAGAAAGAAATAATCCTGCCGACAGTAAGGAACTGAAAAGAATAGATTTTTTCATGCTTTTTCCCTGTTTTTTTTTAAATGGTGAGCAAATTTATACTTCTCAATCGGAATTAACAAAACTAAAATGCAGGGCAGCTTATTGTACGGAACCGCTTCTTTTTTGGCCTGCATTCAAATTGCATTCCGAAACTGATTTCATGTGATCCTGCTGTAGTGTTATTGGTCAGTTTGGATATTGTGACATCATAACTATATCCGAACTTGAATATACCCTTTTGAATTCCAATCAGGGCAATTGCTGATTCAGCTGAAAGCCCGTCTGTAAGGTTGCATCTGAACCACAGTCCTCCGATAATTGGTGAATGAAGAATATATGCTCCCAGATTCAGGTAGTTAAATCCGGCCTGTTGCTGAAAAATGGCATTGGGAGACAGGAAAGAGCCGTTATCTCTGTTTGCTGAGAATCTGTAACTCCCGGTATTGCCCAATGGAATCATGGCTCCGGCATGAGCTGTTATTTTCATTGGTAACTCACTGGTACCCTGTACAATAAAAGCTTCATCAGGTTCTGTTAAGTGATGCACTGCAACCCCTCCATACAATGAACTTGTATAAAAAAGAATACCACTTGAGAAATCAGCAAAGGAGCGGCTTTCGTTTGGACGGGATTCCTGAGTTGCATAGATATATCCGTAGCGAGGGTCAATCATATCACCAAAAGTTAGTTTATCCCAATCCAGCTTTTTCTGAACATAAGTTGCCTGAAGTCCTAACCGAATAGAGAAATCTCTGGAAATATTTAACTGGTAAGCATAAATACCGGCAATATTGGTTGTTGAAATAGTACCCTCACCCGCTTTATCATTCAAAATATTAAGGCCAATTCCGCCATTCAATAAATCGACATGCTGATCATAAGAAGCATTGTAAGTAATATAGGTTTTGGCTAGGGCCGGCCATTGATTGCGGTAATTCATATTGACCCTGGGACATCGAACAGATCCTGCAAATGCAGGGTTAATGTAAATGGGATTAGCGTAAAATTGTGTAAAAAGCGGATCTTGTGCAAAAGAATTCAGGCACAACGTAACCATTAACACTGTAAATAATTTTTTCATACTCGGTTCCGGTGTTTGGAAAACTTATACGCAGAAAGAAAGATAGGTTTCAAAAAAAGCCATTTTCTTACAATAATTTTCCGGATCAACCGTTTGGTTATAAACTCCCTTTTTAATCTTTTTTACAAAAATAATTGTTCCTTTCTGAATAACAATTATAAAAATGAGATTCTGGCTAAACCCTGACTTCATTCTTGTTTACATTTGGGTTCTTATTTTTCAACTATGCATATCAGACTGATAATCTTTCCAGCTTTTACTTTGCTTCTTTGTTGCCTGACGCATTTGGTTCTTAAAGCACAGGATTCTGCCGATCTGATATCCTTTGAATTAAAGTGGAATCAACCGAAAACTTATCAGTTAAATGAAGAGGAGCACATTGAAGTACTTAATTTTGAAGGTGCTTATTATTCAATTTCAAATAACCATCTGCCCTCCTTCTCAATTACCCTTCCCGTTCCTGCAAAATATGGTTTGAATGAACTGACTGCTTCACTTGAGAATACCGTCTTTCAGCCGTTGAACGAAACATCACTTATCCGAAGTCCCGAACGATTATTTACAGAAATCCAAATGCATGTGTCCACAGGACTTTCACGAAAAAAAGCATTTATTACTGTTTCCTTTTTACCAATACGAAAATCGGGAAACAGCTTTGAAAAACTGACTGCTTTCAGTATCCGCCTGTTGCCAACAGGTAAAAAAATGGGATTAAAAACTTCATCTCATACATGGGCTTCCAACTCAGTTCTGGCATCAGGAACCTGGTATAAAATTGCTGTTAAGGAGGATGGCGTTTATAAACTTGATTATAATTCCCTCAGGCAATTGGGATTTGATATGTCCTCATTGGATCCCCGAAATATCAGAATTTTTGGAAACGGAATTGGAATGTTACCTGAATTAAACAGTCTTTCCAGACCGGACGACCTTATTGAAAATGCAATTGAAGTAGTGGGTGAAGCCGATGGTATTTTCAACAATTCCGATTACATTCTTTTTTACGGCAGATCACCGGACAGATGGGTTTTCAATCCATTGACCAGCCGCTATCAGCACAGTAAACACCTGTACTCAGATTATAACTTTTATTTTGTAACAGCAGATCTGCCTGGCCCGGCAAAACGAATTCAACCTGCTCCTTTACTGACTCCTCAACCCGGTGATTTTAATGTTACAACTGTTGACCACCTCGCCTTCCACGAACAGAATCTGAAAAACTACATTAAATCAGGCAGACAGGCTTATGGTGAAACGTTTGATGTCAACCTCACGCAATCCTTCAGTTTCAATATTCCTAACCTGGTATCTTCCAGCCCGGTATGGTATAATATCGGTTTTATGGCCAGGTCAACAATGGCTCATTCTTTCCTTGTTAACTCCGGAGGCCAGCAAGTCTGTACGGCAACGATGCCAACCATTGGTAACGGGGTTTACGAAGATTACGGCAAACTGAAAAACTGTACCGGAAACTTTAACACTTCCGGAAGCGGAGTAGTCTTTGACATCACCTATAGCTATAATCCTGCTGCACCGTCATCAGTCGGTTATTTAGACTTTATTGAGATCAATGCACGCAGGACATTGGCTGTTTCCAGTTCGCAATTTACTTTTAGTGACAGAGCTGCTTTTATAGGTGGAAATGCACAGGCACTGTATATCATTCAGGGATTTACCTCGACTAACCGGGTCTGGGATGTTACTGACCCCTATCAAGTTGCCGAACAACCGGTTGATCAAACCGGATCATTCACTGCAGATGCTACCAACCTGAGAGAGTTTGTCTTATTCAGGAATCAGGCTGCTTATACGCCTGTTCTGAAAGGTATGGTTCCAAATCAGAACTTGCATGCATTAGGACCTGCGGATATGATCATAGTCAGTCATCCGTTGTTTATTATCCAGGCTAACCGTTTGGCAGATTTACACCGGACTCATGAAGGACTAACGGTTCATGTAGTCGATATTAACCAGGTGTTTAATGAATTCTCAGGCGGGACTTACGATGTTCCGGCAATCCGTGATTTTGTAAAAATGATGTATGACCGCAGTAACGGTGATTACCCAAAGTACTTGTTATTGTTTGGTGATGGCTCGTATGATAACAAAACAGAAAGTGCAGCTAATACTAATTTCATTCCAACTTATCAAAGTGAAAACAGTTTATCTGTTTTAGGTTCATACCAGTCAGATGATTTTTTTGGACTTCTGGATGATAGTGAAGGTGCCTGGCCTTCAGGCAGTAATACAGATCTTCTGGATATTGGAATTGGCAGGCTACCTGCCAAATCAAAGGCCGAAGCAGCTTCAATGGTAGATAAGATTTACCGCTATGTTCAGACTGGTGCTGCCAGTATGTCTGTGGCTGAGAATGAAGTGAACACTCCTTTAGGTGACTGGCGGAATATTGTTTGTTTTGTTGCTGATGATGAAGACGGAAGCGCTTACATTGATCAGTCCGATACGTTAATGAAAAACCTAAACTCCTTTTCAGAACGTTTTAACATTGACAAAATATACCTGGATGCCTATCAGCAGATTTCAACTGCCGGAGGACAGCGATATCCGGATGTGAATACAGCAATTGATAACAGGGTAAACAAAGGAGCATTGCTGATAAACTATGTTGGTCATGGGGGTGAATTAGGCTGGGCTCATGAAAAAATTCTGGATAATAGCATGATTAACAGCTGGAAAAATTCTTACCGGATGCCTCTTTTCATTACAGCCACCTGTGAATTCAGCCGGTTTGATGATCCAGCCCGGACTTCTTCAGGGGAATACGTACTGCTAAAAAGTGATGGTGGTGGTATTGGACTTTATACTACCACCCGGTTAGTTTACGCTTATCAGAATGCCATTCTCAATAAATTTGTTTTTCGCAGGTTATTTGAACCGGTGAATAATGAGATGCCAAGACTGGGAGACGTGTATCTGAATTCTAAACGAGACTATCCGAATGACAATGCACGAAATTTTACCCTGCTTGGAGATCCGGCTGTAAGACTTGCTTATCCACATTATGATATTGTTGCAACAGAAATTAATGCCCAGCCACTCAATGGTGTAAATGATACCATCAGGGCATTATCTAAAGTGACCTTTAAAGGTGAAGTCAGAAATAACGGAACGGTTATGAACACTTTTAACGGCATTATTTATCCTACGGTTTATGATAAAGCTTCAGTTATGAAAACGCTCAGCAATGATGGAAGCAGCCCTCAGCGTACGTTTGAACTTCAAAAGAATATTCTCTTTAAAGGTAAAGCACGGGTTGTGAAGGGGTCATTTAGTTTCACCTTTATTGTTCCAAAAGATATTGCATACAACTTCGGAAAAGGAAGACTCAGCTTTTATGCTCAGAATGGGAATGATGATGCCTCAGGATTTTATGATGAAATAATTATTGGTGGTCTTAATGAGAATGCACTGACTGATAATACCAGCCCGGATCTGAAACTTTATATGAATGATGAACAGTTTGTATTTGGAGGTGTAACTAATGAAAACCCAGTAATATATGCCATCGTTGCTGATGAAAGCGGTATAAATACCGTTGGGAACGGCATCGGACATGACATTACCGCCATGCTTGATAATGAATCTGATCCAGTATATGTTCTCAATGACTTCTATGAAGCTGATCTTGATAATTTTCAAAAAGGAAAAATCATTTACCAGCTTAAAGATCTCAGTGAAGGAAATCATTCTGTCAAGCTGAAAGTCTGGGATATTTATAACAATTCCTCCGATGCTTATACTGAATTTACTGTTGCTTCTTCAGCCGAAATCGCTTTAAAACATGTACTGAACTATCCTAATCCGTTTACCACAAATACTCAATTTTATTTTGAGCATAACCAGGCTGGTGCCAGACTGGATATACAGATCCAGGTATTTACAATAACCGGCAAACTGGTTAAAACATTAAATCAACGAGTGACAAGCGAAGGCTTTAGAAACAATGGCATTGAATGGGATGGTAAAGATGAATTCGGAGACCACATTGGCCGTGGAGTTTATATTTACAGATTAAGGGTACGCAATGACAAAGGTGCATATGCCGAAAAATATGAGAAATTAGTATTGTTGCGATAATCATTAACGCATTCCGTCCGGCTTTTTATATTTGCCCCCCTTTATAATGCAACAATAGCCTGTTTTTATCGTTTACAATCCCGTTTTAATCTTATAAATCTGATTCTACTTAATCATGCGAAATACCATCAGTAAGACAGGGGCTTTGTTGAGCCTTTTCATCTTTGTTTTCACCGGTTTGAACGCTCAGCAGGATAAATCAAATCTTCTTGGTCAGCTTAATACTATTACTACAGCAGTCCCGTTTTTGCTGATTTCTCCGGATGCCAGACAGGGCGGTATGGGTGATGCAGGCATCGCTACAGAACCCGATGCTCATGCAATTCACTGGAATCCGGCTAAAATGGCTTTCTACAATGGTAAGGGACTTGGATCTGTATCGTACACTCCTTGGTTAAGACAACTGGTCAATGACATTTACCTGGCGTATGCAACGGGTTATTATAAACCCAAACCCGATCAGGCAGTTGGTGGCTCAGTCCGTTTTTTCTCACTAGGACAAATTGATTTTACAGATGCAACCGGTGGTTCAATTGGCTCTTTTAACCCGAGTGAATTTGCTTTGGATGTTGCTTACGCCCGTAAACTCGGAGAAGAATTTTCTGGCGGGATTGCTTTGCGTTATATCCATTCAAACCTGACCGGTGGAATTCCTATCCCAGGCAGTGGAGTAACTTCCAAACCGGGGAATTCGGTTGCTGCTGACATTGCTGTGTTTTATCAAAAAGATGTGGAAGTGGGTCAGAAGCCTGCCGTTTTAACTGCCGGTCTGGCAATTACCAATATCGGTTCTAAAATTTCTTACACGGAAACCGGTGACAAGGATTTTATTCCTATCAATCTGCGATTCGGACCTGGATTAAAACTCAAACTAAATGATTTCAATGAACTTGCCTTTAACCTCGACTTCAATAAACTTTTAGTTCCAACTCCGCCTGTTTATTCATCTGACTCAGTCGGCAATGAACTCATTCTGTATGGTAAAGATCCGAAAGTTGGTGTTGCTGCAGGAATGTTCCAGTCATTCAGTGATGCTCCGGATGGGTTTAAGGAAGAACTTAAGGAAATTAATATTGCCGGTGGTGCCGAATATTGGTATGACAAGCAATTTGCATTCCGGGTAGGCTATTTCTTTGAATCAGCTTTAAAAGGAAATCGTAAATATTTTACACTGGGAGCCGGTTTACGATACAGTACTTTTGGCCTTGATTTCTCTTACCTGATTCCAACTGAACAACGCAATCCGCTTGAGAATACACTTCGCTTTAGTTTGTCATTCAGATTCGGAGAAACAAAAAAAGAAGTGACAGAATAATATTCTTTTCGTACCCAGTGGAACGGCTTACATAATTGTTTTTTATTCAGAATAAAACGGATTCCGCTGATTATATCTTTCAATAAACCGATAAACCTGTCGCCTTCGCTGCTTAGCAGACTTTATTTTCATAAACTCCCTGTAAAGCTCTTTATCTCTCTTAAGAATTGACTGAAAGTTTAACAGCGTATAGTCCATTATTGATTTACTTTCAATATCCAGCATCCGGTCACGGGCACTTCCATTGACATCTGTAATGGCAACAGCCATCGGAGTACTTATTTTAGGATATACTTCCGTGAAAACAGTAATGGCACCAAATAAACTTGCTTTATGAAAGAACGCGTGTTGCTGAATATACACCGTACCGCCTTCTGAAAATAAAACAATCTGGTCTGTCTGCAAGGATGTTTTATTACTGTCTTTATCAAAATAATAATGAGATGGCGATCTTGACCATTGGTAAATGGTAAAACCGGTATCGTACATTGAACGAAATAATTGTGCTTGTACCAACGAGGGTTTCATCTCTCTGATTTCTTCATAACTTAAATAGACTCCGTCAGGTAAGTGTTGTATCGCAATTTGATTGCTGTCCTGGCCAACCAGAGCAGAGTGTTGCAGGCACATCAACAGCAGCAAAACAAAAAAAAATCTCATTTTCAGTAATACTATCTGCAAAGTTAGTCTTCCAAAAATTTTATTACCGGGAGAATAGCGAACGTCAGCTACCGGTATCCCTGTGCATTTCCTACTGGCTTACATACTTCCATCCTGAGTTCAGGCTTCTGCAATTCACTCAGCAGTCAACTGGAAAGATTAGCCGTTAATACAATAGGCCGGAGGGAGTGTGCGAGTAATGGCATTCTGGATGGATCTCAGAAGAATGTACAGCAGGATTTTATCAATTGAATTTATCTGTTAACAATAAACCAGATCAGGAATAACTTCTCTTAACTTAAAAAGCCCTTCTGAGAAGGGCCTTTTAAGTTTTTAGATTAGCAGTAAATTATTCTTTAACATCCTTTACAGGCTTGCGTGACGGTTCTCTTTTGGGCCTTTCAGTAAGAACCTTATGTGAAAGTTTCATCTTCCCAGTTTTTTGGTCAACTTCCAGAAGTTTTACTTCAATCGGATCCCCCGGCTTTAATACATCTTCAACTTTTGCAACCCGGTCCCAGGAGATTTCTGATATATGTAACAATCCTTCCTTACCCGGAATAATCTCAATAAATGCTCCGAATGTCTGAATACTCTTAACCACACCATTATACACTTCCCCAACTGTAGGAACTGCAGTAATGACAGCAATTCTGGCTTTTGCTTTTTCAATTGATGCTTTATCACTTGAGGCAATCTCAATGATTCCTTCATCAGCTACTTCTTCAATGGTAATGACTGTTCCTGTTTCACGCTGCATTTCCTGAATAACTTCGCCACCCTTTCCAATAACAGCTCCGATAAAGTCTTTTGGAATATGAATAATTTCAATTCTTGGAGCATGTGGCTTATAGTCATCTGCCGGTTGTGAAATTGCCTTATCCATTTCTCCCAGAATATGGAGCCTACCATCACGGGCCTGGTTTAATGCCTGAAGCATAATATCAAAAGGTAATCCCTGAACTTTTAAATCCATCTGACAGGCACAGATCCCCTTTCTGGTTCCGGTAACTTTGAAATCCATATCACCAAGATGATCTTCGTCACCCAGGATATCTGAAAGCACCACAAATTTCTCTTGTCCGTCAGAAATTAATCCCATTGCAATGCCCGAAACAGCACTCTTCATTTTAATTCCTGCATCCATCAGAGCCATACTGCCGGCACAAACGGTAGCCATTGATGACGAACCGTTCGATTCAAGAATATCTGAAACTACTCGAACCGTATAAGGATTATTGGTTTCATCAGGAAAAACCATTCTCAATGAACGCATAGCCAGGTTTCCATGTCCAATTTCTCTTCTGCCTGGCCCCCGGTTTGGCCGAACCTCACCAGTTGAGAATCCCGGGAAATTATAGTGTAGTAAAAATTTGTTATGTCCTTCAAACATGGCACCATCAATAATCTGTTCATCCAGTTTGGTTCCGAGTGTAACCGTTGTCAGTGACTGTGTTTCACCCCGCGTGAACAAGGAAGAACCATGAGTTGAGGGTAACAGGTTTATTTCAGCCGAAATTGGACGGATTTCAGTTAACCCTCTTCCGTCCAATCTGCGATTGTGATCCAGAATTACATTTCGTACTGCATGGTATTCAACATCTGCATAATACCGTTTTATTAATGGAGTCTTTTCTTCGAGCTCTTCTGCAGGAACAGTCTGGATAAATGATTCCAGAATTTCATTAAATGCAGCTTTTCTCTCATGTTTATTGGGATTACCTTGCATAGCAACCTGGTATGCCTTATCATAACATGCCTTCCAGACAGCTTCCTTTAGTTCACTATCATTGGTTTCATGCGAATACGTGCGTTTTGGTTTAATACCACCTGCTAAAACTGCCATTTCGATTTGCCAGCGACACTGGTCCTTGATGGCTTCATGAGCAAACTTGATTGCTTCCAGCATATCATTTTCGCTTACTTCTTTCGATTCTCCTTCAACCATAACAATATTATCAGCTGTTCCGGCAACAATCAAATCAATATCAGCTTTTTTAAGATCCTCTAAGTAAGGATTGATAACTAACTGTCCGTCAATGCGGGCAACTCTGACTTCACTCATCGGGCCATTGAAAGGGATGTCGGTTAGTGCAAGTGCAGCAGATGCTGCCAGACCAGCCAGCGAATCCGGTGCAATGTTTTTATCTGCCGAAATCAGTGTTACCATAACCTGGATATCAGCATGAAAATCTTCAGGGAACAAAGGGCGTAATGCACGGTCTATCAGTCTTGAAATCAGAATTTCGTATTCTGATAACCGGGCTTCCCGCTTAAAAAATCCTCCGGGGAAACGACCGGCTGCCGCATATTTCTCCTGATAGTCAACTGTGAGAGGCATAAAGTCAACCCCTTCCCTTGCTTCATTTGCAGCTACAACAGTAGCCAGAATCATGCAATTGCCCATTCGAACCACAACAGCCCCATCTGCCTGACGAGCAAGCTTGCCTGTTTCAATGATAATCTCCCGGCCGTCCTTTAGCTGGAAAGCTTTTGTAATTGATTTTAGTGACATTTGAAAAAATGGTTTTAATTAAAATGAAAAAAGGCAATTCCTCATTGCCTTTCGTTACTATCCGGGCTTACTTTCTGATTCCAAGTTCACCGATAATTTTCCGATATCGGGTGATGTCTGTCTTAATGAGATAATCCAGTAATCTGCGTCTTTTTCCGACAAGCCGGATTAATGCCCGTTGTGTATTATTATCTTTTGGTTGTGCTGAAAGGTGGTTTGTCAGCTCACTAATATGTTCGGTAAAAATGGCAATCTGCGTTTCAGCGGTTCCTGTATCTGCTGATGATTTTCCATATTTCGAAGCTAACTCCTTTTTACGTTCTGCTGTTAAAGCCATAACAATATGAATTTCTGATTTTTCTTAAATAGCCTGCAAAGATAACATTAGCAATGAAAATTAAAAATTCAGAAGTGTATCTAATAAAAAATATTAAGTATATTGATTTGAAGTGCCTCTATCCTTTCAGAAGCCGTGAAAGCCTGATTATAAATTATTTATACTTTATTAATACTGTTTTAATGTACTGAATTCAGATAAAAAAAGAAATCGGATACCGTTTACAGAACCTACGCAATGAATAATATCTCCTTCGATTCGTCTTTAGCAATGACTGCTGGTACCAAGCTGATTCTTGCAAAAAGGATTCATTCAGAATAACAACTGAATCTTTCTTATCAAATTTTATTAACATCAAGAGTGTTCAGTCTCCAATCGCCCAGTTCATCCTTTACCTTTGCCGGTTTCAACCTCTTTAAGCGAAGAACTGAATTATTATGAAGCTTACTACTCTTGAGATTAAAGGATTTAAGAGCTTTGGAGACCGAGTTGTCATTCATTTTGACCAGGGAACAACCTCAATTGTAGGTCCCAATGGTTCCGGAAAATCAAATGTTGTAGATGCCATCCGTTGGGTGTTAGGAGAACAGAAAACCAGGCTGTTACGCTCCGAAAAAATGGAAAACATCATTTTTAACGGAACAAAGACCCGTAAACCAGCCAATTTAGCAGAAGTAACCCTCACGTTTGAAAACACAAAAAACATTCTGCCAGTTGAGTATCGGACAGTCAGTATTACCCGTAAGTTATTTCGCTCTGGTGACAGTGAATATTACCTTAACGGGGTTCATTGCCGCCTGAAGGACATTACTGACCTATTTCTGGATACGGGAATTGGCTCAGACAGCTATTCCATCATTGAGTTAAAAATGGTTGATGACATACTCAATGACAAAAACAACACCATTAAACAACTCCTTGAAGAAGCTGCCGGAATTTCAAAATATAAAATCCGGAAAAAACAAACCCTGAATAAGCTGGAAGAGACCGAAGCCGACTTGAATCGTGTAAATGATTTGCTCTTTGAAATTGAGAAAAACATGAAACAACTGGAAACTCAGGCAAAAAAGACAGCCCGATATTACCGGTTGAAAGATGAGTATAAGCACCTTGCAGCACTCACAGCCTGGTTTTCTCAATCAGAATCCAGAAACGAGCTGCAGGAACTGGAAAAGAAAGAGCTCATTCTGAGAGATGATACAGCCAGCATTCAAACCAAGATTACAACCTTTGAAGCATCACTTGAAAAGCTAAAAACTGAAAGCCTGAGTAAAGAAAAAGCATTGTCTTCTGCACAAAAAGAAATGAATGAACTGCTGATCCGCATTTCAAAACTTGAAGCTGAAGAAAAGGCACGTAAGGATAAAATTAAATTCCTTTCAGATAATGAACTCCATTTGATTGCTCAAATTGATAAAGACAGTTCATCCATTACCGAACTTGAAGAGCTTATTGAGTCGCAACAAGCTGAGCGGATTTCTGAACAGGCAAAATCAGACCTGGCATCAACCGAACTGGCCGAACTGAAAGAACAGGTAATTGAGAAAAAAACTGCATCAGATTTATTTCAGAAAGAGCTTAGTGAGCTTAACAGAAAACTAATCAATGCCCGGCAGGATTTGAATGACTATGAAACCCTGCTGGCTGTTAACAATACACGTACCACTTCACTTAATGAGGAAATTGCCCGGATTAAGTCCCATACTGATGAACAGAATGATAAATTGCGAGAAACCTGTTCTGAACTTGAACAGCTATTACCTGCTGTTGAGCAACTGAGAATGGAGGTTAAACAAGCCGAAGTTGAACTCAGAATAAAAGAAGAAGTTATTGAACAGCTGGAATCAGAAGTTGACTTGCTTAAAGATAAAATAACTGAAGAGAAACGACATTGTGATGCCCGTACAAATGAATATGAGCTTACAAAGAACCTGGTTGAGCAAATGGACGGCTATCCGGAAAGCATCAAGTTTCTGAAAAAATCAGGTGAGAAATTCCGGTCTGTTCCTTTGGTTTCAGAAATTGTATCCTGCCGCGAAGAATTTAAAGTAGCAATTGAAAACTACCTTGAGCCGTTTCTGAATTATTTTGTCGTGAATTCCAAGGAAGAAGCGGCTGAAGCCATTGCCATGCTCCAGCAGAAAAATCAGGGAAGGGCCCAGTTCTTTATTCTGGATTTATTAAACCAGCAGAACGTTCAACCCCACCCGGAGATTACCGGTTGTATCAGTGCCCGAAATGTGATTGAATTCAATCCTGAATTTTCTAAACTATTCGACCTGTTACTTGGCCATGTTTATATTGCCGATGACGAAAGTAGTACCGACCGTTTTGATTTTTCAGGACCCGATAAAACAGTCCTGATTTCGCGTAATGGTCATTATATCCGTCAGAAGTACTCTGTTGCAGGTGGTTCAGTCGGGTTGTTTGACGGTAAACGAACCGGCAAAATGCAAAACCTCGAAAAACTTGCACACCGGATTGAACAACATAAAAAAGAAACGGAGCTGCTTGAAAAAGCTTTAATGGGAACCACCTCCAGGGTTGATCTATTCAAAGCGGACAGGCAAAATTTAACTGAAAGAATAACGGTGCTGAGTAACCGTCTGCAGGAAAGTCAGACTTCTTTAATTGCACTTGAGAATAACCGAAATCATTTTCAAGACAGCATTGAATCTTCAAATCGCTCTGTTTCCAATATTGAAACCCAGCTGAAAGCAATTGCTGAAGGAGCAGATCTGGGCCGGTTTAATCATGTCAACATCGAGGATCTGAAATCAGTTCTGGCTTCGTTGAATGAGGAATATACATCCGCCCAGCTAAATGCCGAATCTCTCATTCACAACTTTAATTCAGCTACTGAGAAAGTAAATCAGCAGAATATTGTCTTTGTTCAGTTACAAAACAAAGTTCAGAACATCATTCGTGATATTGCTCATAAAACTGCTCAAAAAGAAAACCTGGTTACTGCCAACAAACAAAATAAAACTGAACTGTCCAGTATCTCATCCCAACTGCAGGAGCTCAATGCAACAACCGAAACAGAAAGTCAGACCCTCATAACCCTGCTGCAGGAAAAACAGGTATCTGAATCCGGACTGAACCGACTGGAAGAAGCATACTACAAAGTAAAAGCAGATATTGAAGTTGAAGAAAAAAATATCCATGAACTAAGAAAGCAAGGTGAACAGACTCATGTCATCCTCTCATCCATTCATGACCAGGCAACCTCGATTAAAATGAGGTTGCTGAGTATGAAGGAAAGAATGGTAGTCGAATTCGGAATTAACCTGGAAACCATGGAAGCTCCTGAAATAAACGAGAATTTTAACCTTGAAGAAACACGGCAGCGAACCGATAAAGTAAAAGTTCAGCTTGAAAATTTCGGGCCTATTAATCCAATGGCACTTGAAACTTTTAATGAAGTTAAAGAACGATTTGACTTTATTCTTAATGAGAAGAATGATCTACTTCAGGCAAAAGAATCATTACTTCTGACCATTGCAGAGATTGATCACACAGCCAGAGAACGATTTATGGAGTCGTATGAAAAAATACGAATCAACTTTATCGATGTATTCCGTTCATTGTTTAGTGAAGAGGATAAATGTGACCTTGTATTACTTGACCACAGCAATCCGCTGGAATCAGATATCCAGATTATTGCTCAGCCAAAAGGCAAACGGCCGCTTTCTATTCATCAGTTGTCTGGCGGTGAAAAAACATTAACTGCTACCGCACTTCTGTTTGGTATTTACCTGCTCAAACCTTCACCCTTCTGCATTTTTGATGAGGTGGATGCTCCATTGGATGATTCAAATATTGACAAGTTCAATAAGATTATCAAAAAGTTTTCTGGTCAGTCTCAGTTTATCATCATTACGCATAACAAACGGACAATGGCTGCCACCGATGTCATGTATGGAATTACAATGGCTGAAATGGGTGTCACCCAGGTTGTGCCTGTTGATCTTAAAAGCTACGAAATGGCATGATGCAGTTTCGTTGTATCACTGATATTGACAGCGGATAGCAATCCAGGCAAAGGGCAATATCCTCAACTGGTGGTTTTATCTTTGCTGGATGGATCTGGTATCTCACTTTATTACCGGTGCAGCAATCGGAGAATTTACACTTCGAAAGCATATTGGTAAACGTGCATTATGGGCCGGAGGGCTTGTTTCACTATTACCGGATTCTGATGTGCTGGCCAACCTCTTCTATGACCCGTTCACAGCAGCGTATTTCCACCGGGGAATTACGCATTCATTCTTATTTGCCATTTTAGCAAGTCCGGTAATTGCCTTACTGCCCTGGCGACTCTTCCGAGCCAGAGAAAATCGTTTTTTTCAAACTGCCCACTTCTATTTTCTGGTCTTATTATCACATATTGCATTGGATCTTTTTACCTGTTATGGGACAGGCGTATTCGAACCGTTCAGTCATAAACGATATTCAACAAATACCATTTTTGTCGTTGATCCGTTTTACACTCTCCCGCTCCTAATCTCATTTTGCATTCTGATTATCCGAAAAAAAGATGATCAGCTCAGAAAAACAGTCAACCTGCTCGGTTCAGGACTGGCAGCCGCTTATCTGCTGTTTACATTCATGAATAAATACCAGGTTAATAAAGTCATTAAAAGTAACTTGGCTGAGCAGCAGCTCAGTTATGAAAAGATGATGACAACCCCTGCTCCATTAAATAATTTTCTCTGGTTTTCTATTGTTAAGTCCAGACAGGGATTCTATACGACTTATTACTCAATTTTTGATAACCCGAAAAAAGTTGAGTTCGACTATGTTCCACGGAATGAATTAATTTTAACATTGTTTCAGGATAATGATCTCATACCGGTAATGCAGCGGTTCTCAAAAGGATATTATTGTTTTACCAAAAAGGGAAGACAGGTTTATTTTAACGACATGCGATTCGGAAGAGCTTCCGGATGGGCAGTGAAAGACTCAAGATGGGTATTCTCCTATAATGTAACCAACAAGGCTGACGGGCTTGAAATCCTTAACCGGAGTGATCTGGAAATCTCATACAGAGAAGCATTAAATAGCTTAATCAAAAGAGCTGCCGGTCATTCATCCGCTGAAAAACCATAACCTAAAAGGAAAAATTTAATCTGGGTTTCTTTAACAAGTATTTTTAATACCTTCGGGCTTTAATTTTCAGAAACCTCTGAAACCTTTTCAGCAACCCGTTTCAACAGAAACAAAACCAACAGCAGAAGTGTTAACGTATGAGTCTGACCGGTTTTTTAATGATATGAATCCAGTGCTTTTTTTGTTAGTCAACTTACAGATCAGGAGTTTGAATCAAAACACTTTATTTCAAGAAATTTTAAATTAAATCAACATGAGTTATTCAAAAGCAAAATCAACCAAAGAAATGACAGTAGCTGGGAAAAAATACCATTACTGTTCACTTAAAGAGCTGAAACAAGATAACATCCAGCACCTGCCATTCAGTATCCGGATACTGCTTGAGAACATTCTCAGAAATTATGATGGTTTCAGTATTACTGATGAACATATCAAAACCATTTTAAACTGGACACCACAGGCTGTTGATAAAGATATTCCATTTATGCCAGCCCGTATTCTGATGCAGGATTTTACCGGAGTTCCTGCTGTTGTTGATATGGCATCACTCCGGGCAGAGTTTGTACGGCATGGCAAGGATGGCAAAATGATTAATCCTGCCATTCCGGTTGATTTGATTATTGATCACTCTGTTCAGGTTGATTATTTTGGAACCGATTATGCTTATGACAAGAATGTTGAACTTGAATTTCACCGGAACCGGGAGCGGTACGAACTACTTAAATGGGCTCAGCAGGGGTTGAGCAATTTTACGGTAGTTCCGCCCGGAATGGGAATCTGCCACCAAGTTAACCTGGAATATCTTTCAAAAGGAGTAATAACCCGGGATGGTTGGCTTTTCCCTGATACATTGGTTGGAACCGATTCACATACCCCAATGGTGAACGGAATTGGAGTAATTGCCTGGGGAGTAGGCGGTATTGAAGCTGAAGCCGCTATGCTGGGTCAGCCTATTTTTTTTACTTGCCCTGAAGTTGTGGGACTCAAACTAACCGGTAAAATTCCCAATGAATGCACAGCAACCGACCTGGTACTGTCAATTGCAAACCTGCTTCGAAAAACCGGTGTTGTCGGAAAATTTGTTGAAGTATTCGGAGATGGCCTCGAATCGCTGTCAGTTACTGACCGTGCTACAATCGGAAACATGTCACCCGAATTCGGATGTACGGTAACCTATTTCCCGATTGATAACCGAACACTTGAATACATGCGTTCAACAAACCGCTCAGAAGAACAAATTCAGATTGTTGAACAGTATTGCAAAGAAAACCTGCTTTGGAGAACAGGAAAAGAACAGATTAAGTACTCGGCAGTTGTAGAACTAGATCTGGCAACATTGCAGCCGACTGTTTCAGGGCCTAAACGACCACAGGATAAAATTCTGGTGGAAGACTTAAAAGAAAAATTCTGTGAGATTCTGAAAAAGGAATTTAACCGCGATTATCAGTCAAAAGACCAGCGGGCCGAATATGCAATGCTGATTGAAGGAGGATCCGGAACCGAGTTTACTTATGGTAAAGTTCCGGTGAACAGAGAAAGTAATTCGGAAGTAATCACGGATAATGAGCATCATTCAGTCCGAATCAAACAGCGGAATAAAGAGTTTTTATTGAGTGACGGATGTATTGTCATTGCTGCTATTACAAGTTGTACCAATACTTCAAATCCTGCAGTAATGGTTGGAGCAGGACTACTTGCACGAAATGCAGTTGAAAAAGGATTGAGAACCAAAACATGGGTTAAAACATCACTAGCCCCCGGTTCAAAAGTGGTAACAGCTTACCTTGAACGATCTGGACTTAATGTTGACCTAGATGCGCTGCGATTTCATACGGTCGGCTATGGTTGCACTTCCTGTATTGGTAATTCAGGTCCACTCTCACCCTCAATTGCAGAAGCAGTTGATAAGGGTGAGCTTATTGTGGCTTCAGTTCTTTCAGGAAACAGGAATTTCGAAGCTAGGGTTCACCCCCAGGTTAAAATGAACTTCCTGATGTCACCTATGCTGGTTGTTGCCTATGCGTTAGCCGGCCGGGTAGATGTTGACCTGATTCATGATCCGATTGATTTTGATCCCAATGGTCAGCCTGTTTATTTAAAAGATATCTGGCCTTCACGAGAAGAGATCAGTAAGACCATCCGTGAATGTATGAAGCAGGATGATTTCAAGCAGGTTTATGATGTGATCTTCGATGGTTCATCCGATTGGCAGAACCTGAAGGTAAACCTGGGATTGAATTATGAGTGGAATCCAGATTCGACTTATATCCGGGAAGCACCTTTTTTTGAAAATATAAAACCTACTCCCGATCCGGTTACTGACATCAAAAATGCACGAACCCTGCTTTATCTGGGCGACTCTGTAACAACAGACCATATCTCGCCTGCCGGAGCCTTCAAAGAGACCTCAGCAGCCGGAGCTTACCTGAACAGTAAAGGGATAGAAAAAAAAGAATTTAACTCCTACGGATCACGCAGAGGGAATCATGAAGTAATGATGCGCGGAACATTTGCCAATGTTCGGATCAAAAATAAAATTGCAGATAAAGAAGGAGGCTATAGCCGCTACCTGCCCACTGGTGAAGTAAAAACAGTCTTTGATGTAGCCATGCAATATCAAAAAGATAATACCCCACTAATTGTACTGGCCGGTAAAGAATACGGTTCCGGCTCATCCCGTGACTGGGCTGCAAAAGGAACTTACCTACTTGGTATTAAAGCAGTCATTGCAGAAAGCTACGAACGCATTCACAGAAGCAACCTTGTGGGTATGGGAGTCGCTCCCCTAGTATTTACCAATGGTGAGAATGCAGAATCCCTGGGTCTTGACGGCACTGAAACATTTTCAATCAGTGGGCTTTCACAGGATTTGAAACCGCACAAAATACTGGATGTAAAAGCAGTTCATCCCTCCGGAAAAGAAATTCACTTTAAAGCTGAAGCCCGCTTGGATTCTGCTATTGAGATCGAATATTATAAAAATCAGGGAATTCTTCAATATGTTCTCAGAAGTTATTTAAAAAATAACTGATCGCGCTGTTGATTTGTTGAGCCTTCACCTGAAGTTAAACAGGAAGGAAAGAAATGACATCTGGCATACTAAGTCATCTCCGTTTCTGAGTTAGGTCAAAATAAAATTATTGACCTTTGACCGATTTCAATCCTGAACATGATCAGACCCGAATTAATAGCACCAAAAAGCATTGCTATCATTGGAGCTTCTGAGAACACCAGTAAACCCGGTGGCAAGCTACTTCAGAATATTATCAAGGGGAAATTTAAAGGAGTGATTTATGCTGTGAACAAAAAGCCGGTTCATGTGAAAGGTGCAAACTACGTGTCGGACATCGGGCAAGTTGAATCAGCCGAGCTAGCAATTATTTCCATTCCGGCCAAAGAGTGCCTGGAAGCAATCCGAAAACTGATACAAAAAGGAACACGTGCATTTATTATTTTCTCAGCAGGTTTTTCTGAAGCCGATGAAGCAGGTAAAAAACTGGATAAGGAACTGGTTAAAATGATTAATGATGCGCATGCAACTTTAATCGGTCCTAATTGTATTGGTGTCATTAACCAAGTTTATAAAGGGGTCTTTACCTCACCCATACCGGCTTATGATCCGCTTGGTTGTGAACTGATTTCAAGTTCAGGTGCTACAGCAGTTTTCATAATGGAGTCAGCACTTCAGACCGGATTACGGTTTTCTAACATTTATTCTATCGGCAATGCTTCCCAAACAGGTGTTGAAGAGATTCTGGAATACATGGATCAGAGTTTTGATCCTCACAAAAGTCCGAAAGTAAAACTACTTTATCTTGAACAAATCAGAAATCCTTTTAAGTTTATCAAACATGCTGTGTCATTAAGAAAAAAGGGATGCCGGATTGCAGCTATCAAATCAGGATATTCTGAAGCCGGTAGCCGGGCAGCTTCTTCACACACCGGAGCACTGACCACATCAGATGTAGTTATCCGTGCCTTGTTTAAGAAATGCGGAATTGTTTACTGTAGCAGCAGAGATGAACTGATTGCAGTTGCCAGTATTTTCCAGACGAAAGAATTAAAAGGAAACAACATTGCAATCATTACCCATGCCGGAGGTTCTGCCGTGATGTTGACTGATACCCTGACCACAAGAGGAATGAACGTTCCACTCTTTAGTCCTGAAGACACAAGCACACTGCAATCACAATTAAATCCCGGGTCATCAGTCCGTAATCCGATTGATTTTCTGGCAACAGGAAGTGCAGAACAACTTGGAGTCATAATTGACTTTTGTGAACAGTATAAGCCGGTTGACGGAATGGTTGTCGTATTCGGAAGCCCGGGATTGTTTAATGTAAAAGACGTCTATGAAATACTCGAATCTAAAATAAACTCGTGTACAAAACCCATCTTCCCGGTTCTCCCATCCATCATCAATGCTCAAAAAGAAATAAAACAGTTTTTGTCAAAAGGTAGAGTTAATTTCCCAGACGAAGTAAACCTGGGTAAGGCACTTGCAGCTGCATTTGCTTCACGGCAGATTTTGTCTGAGCATGTTGCTCTTCCTGAAATGGATTTTCCAGCAATCCGGGCTGTGATCAACTCCTCATCCAGCGGCTTCCTTCCGGCTACAGCCTGCCGTGAGTTGCTTGAGGCTGCCAGAATTGACCTGGTAAAACAGGAAGAATTTTCAGACAAAAATCAAATCCCGTTAATAATCACTAAACTCCGTTTCCCGATTGTCATGAAAGTTACCGGTCCGGTGCATAAAACAGAAGTTGGCGGTGTAATTTTAAATATTTCTACTACAGAACAGGCTATTGATGCATTTGATACTTTAATAAAAATTCCAGGTGCTAACGGAGTCCTTGTTCAGCAGATGCTGAAAGGGGAAGAGTTGTATTGTGGAGCGGTGAAGCAGGGAAATTTCGGCCATGTTGTCCTGTGTGGTTTAGGAGGTATTTTCCTGGAACTTTTAGAGGATACTGCTTCCGCTCTGGCACCTATGTCTGAAGAAGAAGTATTGTCAATGGTAGAGTCACTTAAAGGATATCCAGTGATTAAAGGATACCGGAACAAAAAAGGATTGAATAAGAAAAAATATGTGGATCTGATTATGAGAGTCGGTGCATTGGTTCACATAGCTCCGGAGATTGCCGAGTTAGATCTAAATCCAATTCTTGCCGATGACAAGCAGATGACTGTGGTTGATGTCAGAATTAAAATTGAAAAATAAGAGAACAGTTATTCAGAGAATGAATCAACGATTGATAATTCTCCTGTTTACTGATTTTTGATTTAAGCCGATTCTTCAACCGAAACACCCCACTTATTCATATCAGCATGGAGAAAATCCCATTTGTATTTATCCGGAATTTGATTATTCAGCATAGAACCTACCTTAATAGATGGAAAAATTTCCTCATAAGTAAGCATATCGTTCAGTGATACTCTTCTGTAAATGTGAGACCGGGTAATGTTCTTCATGTCATCAAGTCCGGATGCGCCCATCAGTTCAACAAAATTCCGGATTGTTCCGGCATGGTAATTAGCTAATCGTACCTTTTTATCAGCTACATCTAATCCGATTGTCAGCCTGGGATCATGTGTTGTAATTCCAGTAGGACAACGGTTGGTATTACACAACAAAGCCTGAATGCAACCGATGGCCATCATCATCGCTCTTGCCGAGTTGCAGGCATCGGCACCTAATGCCAATGCGCGGGCAATGTGAAAAGCAGAAGTAATCTTGCCTGCAGCAACTACTTTAATATGTTTACGGATATCCAATCCATTCAGGATATTATGTACAAAGGCAAGCCCGTCAAGCATGGGAGCACCCAGGTAATTAGAGAATTCCTGAGGAGCTGCCCCGGTACCACCTTCTCCTCCATCAACTGTAATAAAATCAGGGTATATATCAAGATGAACCATTGCGTTACAAATTGAAATAAATTCAGCTTTATGGCCGATGCAGATTTTGAATCCTACCGGCTTGCCTCCTGAGAGTTCCCGGAGTCGCTGGATGAATTTCACCATACCCAGCGGTGAATCAAAAGCTGTGTGATAAGGTGGTGATGCAATTTTCATATGGGGCTTTACATGCCGGATGCTGGCAATTTCTTCTGTGTTTTTTGAAGCGGGAAGGATACCTCCATGGCCGGGTTTTGCTCCTTGTGAAATTTTTAATTCAATCATTTTAACAGACGGAATTTTTGCTTTTTCAGCAAACAATTCATCACTGAAATTACCGTGCTCATCTCTGCAACCAAAATATCCGGTTCCTACCTGGAAAATCAAATCACCACCATGCTTGAGGTGGTAGGGACTAATTCCGCCTTCACCGGTATTTTGAGCAAAACCACCTAATTTGGCTCCGCCATTCATGGCCTCCACAGCCCGGGCGCTTAATGCACCATAGCTCATTGCTGAAATATTCAAAATACTGGAAGAATAGGACTGAGTACAGTCTTTGTTTCCAAAAACAACTCTGGGATCCTGATCCAGTGTGTCAAAGTTTTTTGGCGATATCGAATGACACATCCATTCATAACCCTCTGCATATACATCCAGCTGAGTACCAAATGGAATTGTCTCCAGTTCCTTTTTTGCACGCTGGTAAATAGTTGAGCGATCTACCCGGCTGATGGGTTTCCCGTCAATATCTGACTCAATAAAATACTGATACATTTTTGGCCGCATTTCTTCCAAAACATATCTGAGCCGTCCTAAAAGAGGATAAATTCTTCTGATTGTATGCCTCTTTTGTATCATATCCTGATAGCCCATCAAAGTCAATAAAAACAAAATTCCAAAAAACACAAACCAGTTTTTGTTCATGTAAATGCTGAGAGCAAGTGTAATTGCCAGCAACAAGGTTGAGATAACAACAAATTGTTTTCGCATGATCTTTTCGATTATAAATTTATCCTTATAAAAATGCAGTTAATGATTAAACAAGTCCTTTTGTTAAGCTTTTGCCCTCTTTTTTGTTTGAAACAAATTTCCGGAAATGAATTGAAGTTAATAAAGAATCATTGCTGAGTCCTGAGTTTATTCCCTTTATGATTGTATTTAAAGAATCAGGTAATCAGTTCTTGTGATTCAGTTGAGTGAGAGTAATAAAAAGCATCCTTCCAAAGGTGGAAATTACAATGGTCAATAAGTAATATCATTAATTTTTTCACTACATGAACCTTACCGGAAGCAAAAGTAAAACATTACGGATAATTTAACTCAAACCCGTTCTTAATCTATTCTTTCAGGTGGAACGATCTGAAAACAGGTCTTCCTGTTCTTTGAGTACTTTTGTATCCATTCATGAATTCGCCTCTTTTTAATCCGTTTGAATCACTGGCATTTCAGGAAAATCATTGCTTTCTTACTGGTAAAGAACTGAATCCTGCAGAAAAGCATACCGTTTCGGCTTTCCCGACCTGGTTGATTGACCGTTATAAACTTGACAAACCTGTTACGATGCTGGAAGGTAACCGGATGAAATACAATGAAATGCTGTTGCCGGCATCTTTCGAAGTAGCTCAATCTGTAGAAAAACTGGACCAGGTAATTCGTTATGCTTTTGAATCCGGCTACGATGAGGTTATCAGGCTTTCACCTCTTACTTTATTTCAATGGATGGCACGGGTATTCTATGGGGTTTTGTATCAGGACTTTATTTTTTCGATTGAGAAATACAAGAACTCAAAAGAAAAGTTCCGGCCTTCACCGCTGTTACAGCAGAAAATCAGAAACCTGCTTTTTATGCTTCACTCATTAATCAGACCAGTCCGGTTTGAGGGCTTCACCCCCTGGACCATCAAATGTTACCGGGTAACTATTTCAAAAGATATTCTGAACTATAAAGATGAAACTCACCATCTGAACTTCTGCTTTGGAATGAATGGCTTTGGCATTGTGGCTTGCCTCCAGGATAATGGTGAAGTGGGAGGTTATTTGCAGGAGATGCTTGAAAAAATCGGAACTTCTACCTTACACCCGGTACAGTTTGAAGAACTCTATGGCTGGTTTCTTTATGCTAGCTACCTGCTTCGTGAAATGGGAGATTATAAGATTACGTCCGATCTTCCGACACTGGTATTTGAACAACCCGAAGATCCACTGCCCGGTCAGCCTAAATTCAGGAGATGGGATGATGAAACGTTTGCAAAAGTGTTGACCAATCTCTGGAAACCCTGGGGAATTCCAATGCATGAAATTTATACTTTACCAAACTCTCCCAGGAGTTATCTGATTAATGAGGTAACCTACCAGTTTATTCCTTTTGAAAAAATCAATTTACCGTACTAGCAGGGGAATAACTCAACTTGCCCAATTCAGTTGTTTTTCTCCTGCAGTGCATTGGATTCAGCTGTCAGTTGATCATGCATTCCCTTTGCCCACTCTGCAATATCACGGTATTGTTCATCTGTCAGCTTTGCTTCTTTGTGCATCAGTAAATAGGATTTCAGTGGCATTGACTTATCTGTCATTACTTCATTAATCTCCTTAAACTTCTTGATTACGCGTCCTGATGAATAGGAGGCAAACTCAGAGAAGTTTAATTCTTTCTTTCCCTCATTGATATGATGAGCAATCCACCAGCTTACTGGCTGAATACTGTAATACCAGGGATATGATTCAGTGTAATTTGAATGACAATCGTAACAGGCAGTGTACAAATCCATCTGGATATCCATCGGCACATCAAATCGTTTTGTTATTTCCTGAGTCTGTTCTGTGTCAGCATAATTTTTTTTAGGATTAAAAACCGGAATCTGAATAATGAGCAGGATACCAGTTAATCCAAACAAAAATCTCTTAATCCATTTTATCATAATCTATTATTTATCTGTCTCAATTTTCATAATTTCCTTAAGGACTTAAAATCAGGTCTCAATAAGTGTAACTGAACCGATTCTGACCATTCCAATCACTGCAGTCATTTAATATTCAGAAATGAGACGTTAATTTGCATCAGCCAAAAATAGTAGCTTTGTATCAATTATTTATTTTCAAAAACAGATATTATGAAAAACACAATTAAATCCAAACTCATCGGCTCACTGATTGCAGGATCACTGACTGTATTTTCAATGAGTGCATTTGCTCAGGAAACGAAGACACTTAAAGGTGAAATTCTCGACCTTTCCTGCTATATGTCACATGGTGCAACAGGCCAAGGTCATAAAGCCTGTGCTCAGGGCTGCCTGGATAAAGGGTTGCCTGCCGGGATTCTTAACAAAGCAGATGGCCAGGTGTACTTGCTGGTTGAAGATCATAAATTATCTGATGCTTACAAATCAGCCTTAAAATATGCAGCTCAGGAAATTGAAATAACTGGAAAGATAATTAAGAAGAACGGTGTTCAAAGCATTCTTGTCGAAAAAGTAAAAGCTGAAGGTTAAGCAGATTTTTTGTTCTCAGTAAAGCTGTCTTCTGAACCGAAGGCAGCTTTTTATTTTTATCAATGAACCAGCATGGATGTTATCCTGAATCTATAAGTCCATTGCCATAAATAGTAAATTTGAAAGTCCTCCACTCATTTATAGAACACCATGACATCAAAAAAAAGCTTTGCTGAGAAGGTAATTGAATTTAATCATAGCCTTAACTATCCAGGAAAATTACCGGCTGGTTTTGGGGTACTTAATCCCTATCTGGATAACCCGGAGACAATGGAAGTCATGAAAAAGTTTTATATGAAATTTTATCATGACAATAGAACAAGGAAATTTATTATTGGCATAAATCCAAGCCGGCATGGAGCTGGAATTACCGGTGTACCGTTTACTGATACCAAACGGCTTGACCAGGTTTGTGGTATTAAAATGAAGTCTGCTTATACCCATGAGGTCTCTTCTGTTTTTATATACGACATGATTAAGAGTTATGGCGGTGCTATGAGTTTCTATAAAAAATTCTATGTCAATTCTCCTTTCCCGTTAGCTATTGTGAGAAAAGCAAAAAACAATGAGTGGCTGAATGCCAACTATTACGATGACAATAAGTTATTTGAATGTGTAAAAGATTTTATGATTGAATCTTTGCAGAAGCACATCAACCTGGGACTGGATACCACTGAAGTATTTATACTCGGGAAAAGAAATGCTGATTATATCAATAAACTGAACAAGGAACAAAAACTGTTTGATAAGTTAACCGTGTTAGAACATCCACGATTTATACAGCAGTATAAACTAAGAGATAAGAAATTATTTATTGACAAATACCTTCTGGCGTTTAACAAAACCGATGCTGATTCATAGTCATTCATAACAAATCCATGCAAACCCAGACTCAGGTTATCTATACCATTGGTCATTCTACCCATAGTATTGATTATTTTATTCAACTGCTGCTCTATTTTTCGATTCAATATCTGGCAGATATCAGAAGTTTCCCCGGCTCGCGCAAGTTCCCCCAGTTTAACAAAGAAAATCTTGAATTATCGTTGCACAGATCTGGTATTGGATACCATCATTTGAAAGAACTTGGAGGCAGAAGGAAAGTAAAAGAGAACTCACGAAACAACCGTTGGCATAATGACTCGTTCCGTGGTTATGCTGATTATATGGAAACAGAAGAGTTTGAGAAAGGAATGAGTCAGTTGACTGATACTGCTACCCGGCAAACCACTGCATTTATGTGTTCTGAAGCGCTGTGGTGGCGGTGTCATCGTTCAATGGTATCCGATTACCTGAAAGCCAAAGGTTGGACCGTACTTCATATCATGTCAACCGGTAGAGCAGTAGAACATCCATATACCTCACCAGCTCTGATATCCGGTAACCTGGTGCGATATTCTGATTACAAAAAAACAGCTATGTAGGAATGAGGACACAAATCATCACTTTAAACTTTTCAATAAAAAAGGTACTTTCACATTGTTTTTAAGATCAACCTGGTCCGGCAGGTTAATCATTACTGGTTATGAATAAAAAATTCAAAACAGGAGATCATGTCAGCTGGAATTCAGAAGCCGGTCAGGTAACTGGAGTCATTATTAAAGTGCATACCCGTGATTTCAGTTTCAAAGGTTATACACATCATGCAACTGAAAGTGATCCTCAGTATGAAATAAAGAGTGACAAATCGGATCATATTGCTGCACATAAAGGTAAAGCACTTACCAGAATTTAAACAGACTATAGGAATTCCTGAAGATTTTAATCAGATCCGATTCTGGTTACCAGGCTATTTTCTTCTGAATACGATAATATCATTATTCTCTGTAATCTTAATCCAGGCATCCGACTGAGAAAGTTCAGACAGCTTCTTATTTAACTCTTCCTCATTCAACGGATAGGGATTCCCTAATTTCAGAATGACAATAAATTCGGCATTCCCGACAACTGGAAACTGATAGATATAATCCCTGAATGCCAGATGAGGCACCAATGAATTGGTAGCCGATACTGCCGCATTGGCTGGAATTGCACTTAATACGTTTCTGACTTCATTCACATTATAAGGAGTCTGATAGTGGCTTTTCTTATAAAACTGAAGCCGTTCCGGATTATACCATTTTGATTGACGATGATCTAATGAGGAAGCAGTAGCCGCGATAGTGATTAAACAAGGCAATAAATAAATCAGGAACTTCCGTTTTGTGTTCCACTCATATAAAAAGGTAAAAAGTGCCAACGTCAGAACCGGTACTAATTCAATCGAATATTGATCATTGATTCCCCATTTTCCAAAATCATCATTAAATAATTTTTGAGCATAAATAGGTAGAATCATCAGGATAAACTGTGACTTGTAGAATAATGCAAAACCGCCTGATAACAGAACAAAGAAGTGAAGTTCTGATTTAATAAAATCAGCTCCCTCCCAGCCTGTATGATTCTCAAACAACAGACTGAAGACATATTGTGGCCTGAAAATGATTGTATGAATTACTTCACCAAAAGTATTACCCAGGACTTTATATTTCAGATGGAGGTACTCTCTTCCCTCATTTCCAATAGCAGGAATTATCACCTTTATCGCCAGAACAAAATAAAAAAGTGCTAATACACTCATCAATAAGGCTCTTCGGCTGTAAACTGGTGATTTGTAATTAAGCAGATATAACGTTAATGCAATAAAAACAGCCCACAAAGCCATATTTTCTTTACCAATACAAATCAGAAAAAGTAATAAAAAGCTGAGGCCCTGTTTTTTATTTTCAAATGCCAAAAACAACCAGGGAACCAGCATTGCTGAAATTACATTATCATGATAATCAAATGCCAGTGCTGAGTAAATTCCCCAAACCGATAAGAAATGAATCATTGCAATCATAGACAGGTTATAATCAGCAGTCTTTTTTAAAAAATACCTGTAGATACCAAACCCTCCGACCAGAATAGCAACAATCTGAAAGATCAGCATGGTATAAGATCCGAAAATCCAATAGAATGGCGAAACCAGAAGCGGATATAAACTAAGATGATCGGATAAAACATTTTCAAACTGGGGCTGCATAAGCATACAATCATTCCAGCGGAAATGTGCATAATCATAAATCGCATTATTGTTTATCCCCAGGTCCCAGGCATAGGTCCTGAAATTGTAATGATTAACCAGTGAGATAGAAGCAAAGATCAGTGCAAAGCAGGAGATAACAGCAGCTATTAACGTATTCCTTTTATTTATGTTTCCGGGCAATTTCATAATACGCATCTTCAGAAATCTGATTCTGTGTTAGTGAGAAAGCTATTTGTTTCCTTCTGATTCTTCAACATGTAAGTCAACCGGCTTTTCTGTAAATAAACACAAATTATACTGATGGTGTAAGTATGAATAAGCTCGTGAGATATCCTCAATCCAGCCTTTTGCAAAGAAACTGAATTAACACATGACGGACGAAACATCCTGTTTTAAGTTCGGCTTCCAGATGCTCATATAACAGGAAAGGACATCCCTTCTTAACTCCCTGCATAAATTAGAAATCATTTTACTTTTTGCCGGATGCCCTTCTTAACAAGATAAAACTAACAACTGCCATGACAACAGTAAATATTGTCCGGAATGTCATTGCTTTAACCGTTTTTGCTTCATAGATTCCTCCGCCCGTTATATAAACACCAAAAAAGATAAAAGTTACTATTAATATCAGTGAAGCCAACACCATGATGTAGAAACTAAATGTTAAATTTTTCCAATTTGCAATTGCAGCACATAAATAAATAATTCCACAGACTAAATTTGAATAGACAACAAACAAAACATAATTTCCTTCTATTTCCCGTATTCCAAACAGATTAAAAATTACTGAAAGGGTCATAAAGACAGATACAGCACCTAAACATGCCAGCAAGAAGGTATGTATGATCTTCAATAACTTCATGACCGGATATTGACCATATAAATAACAGCATATGCTGACTTGTATATTAGCAAGGATTGTAAGGATTGCCTTTGAATCATGTTTACAAAGCTAACTTAAATCCTGTTAAGCATCCTGCTAAATTGTTATTCTAACTTTGAAAAGAAGCAGTTTCAGCACCACTGAAATCATACTGGGTATGAACACTGTTATCTTTATCATTGCTGTAGTATTCCTGAATATTGAAACCGCTTTTTATGCCATTCTTACTTATATTATTGCAAGCCAGACAACTCAATATGTTATAGAAGGTGTAGAAGTATGTACAGGAATTACAATTATATCGGCAAACAGCATGGAGATCAAAAAGGTACTTGTGCTCACCCTCAACAGTGGTATTACCGTTTATAAAGGAGAAAGAGGATTTATGAAAGAGTCTTACGAAGTCAGCAACCAGGTTGATATCATATTTACTATTGTAACCCGACTTGAAGTTCGCGAACTCAGAAATATTGTTTATCAAATTGATCAGAAGGCCTTTATTTTCTCATAAACGGTCTGCGAACCTCAGGGTGGCATTGTTAAAGAAATTATTAAGCATTAGCCTGTAACCGTATTTGAATACCTTTTCATTAGGAACTGACATCAATCAAACACCTGTAAAAAAGAACCTGTACAATGCAGGTTCTTTTTGCTAAACTTTGAAGATAATTGCTTTTGGATTTTTATTTAGGACTTATATCCACATTCATGAATTTAAAAGATTATCATTTCTCTTCTATCTGACCGGAGCCTTAGGGTTTAGTGGTCTTATTGTCAGTTCATTAATAAGCATGTTATCAGGAGTTTGAAGAACATGGAGGATGATATCAGCCAGATCCGGAGGGTGCAGCATATTCGAATGAGATTCGATACCAGAACTTTTGAAAAATCCAGTTTCAATTGACCCCGGATTTACACAGGTGACTTTAATATTAAAGTGTCTGAGTTCAATGTATAGTGCTTCACTAAATCCACTCACACCAAATTTTGTTGTACAATAGGCAGCTCCTTCAGTTCTGCCGGTCTTTCCCAGAATTGAACCAATATTGATAATATGCGATCCGGTTGTCTTTTTTTTCATCATTGTCGCCACCTGTGACGTGATATAATACATCCCATTCAGATTTGTATCAATCATTTCATGCCATTTGGAAGATGGAGTTTCATCAATTTTACTGAAAGTTCCCACACCTGCATTGTTGATTAATACATCAGGATAATGATTCTCAGTAAAGGTATTGCTAACCCACTCGGTAACCTTCTGCTCTTTTGTTAGATCCAGTTGAACTGGTTTTACCCTTTCTCCTGCATTACTTCTAAGTCTTTCAAGTGCAGCTGCATTTCTTCCAATGGCATAGACAATGGCTCCTTTGCTGATTAATGCTAAGGAGATTGCTGATCCAAGACCTCCGGTAGCTCCTGTTACAATTGCAATCTTATTGTTAAGAATCATGAGACCGGCTACTTATTCCAAAATTAGGATCAGCAATCATTACCCCAAAGGAAGGTAACATGCTTGCAGATTAATCAAGCGGTGACCGGGTTGTAATGGCAATCCGGTTCCAGCCATTAATAACAACAATTGCCATAATAACTGCTGCCAGTTCTTTCTCCGAAAACACAGCTGCTGCCCTGTTGTACACCTCATCCGGAACCGGACCATCCGAAATAAGCGTAACGACTTCAGTCAGCTCAAGTGCTGCTCTTTCCTTAGGTGAATATAATTCCGTTTCCTCCCAGGCATCAAGTAAAAACAGGCGCTGAGCAGTTTCACCGATTTTTAACGCATCGCGGGTATGCATATTCAGACAATGAGCACAGCCATTGATTTGTGATGCTCTGGTTTTTATCAACTCATACAGCTTTTTGTCAATTCCACTCTGTACCAGATATTTTTCAATACCAATCATTGCTTCTATTGCTTTCGGATCTATTTTCCCTAAATCCATTCTTCTTTCCATAATTTTATGATTTTATCAAAGTTAATAATGTACCTGTTGCAAAGTAAGCAATTCCCTAGTCAGACAAGTGTCTGAAGTCTGTCAATTTTAAACCCGGCTCATTGATTTGAGTGTAAAAATCTTCTCAAGTAATTAATCTGGCCTAAATGGTAATTGAGATGACCGTATAGATGAATAATAAAAGATTCACAAATCCAGTTTTTTCCTAAAACCTCCGCTGGAAATTGTGCTTGCAACTGTTCATTGGTCAACTGGTTGAAAGCACTTTCCACTTCTTTTTCAGTAGTATCAATTGTCTGAATTAACTCTTCAGGCAGAATATGTTTTAAGCTGAATTCAGCATCACGGTTACGCGCATATCCTGAATTATTCAACACTCCTCCGATATAATGCCTGAGGTTTCCACACAGGTGAAGTGTTAAATTACCAGCCGGATTTGAAATACCTGGAACTGTTTCCCAGAGCAGATCTGGGGATTTAAAGCCACCTACCTCCTTTCTAAGGGTTGCCAGATCCCGTTTAAAAAGAAATAACCATTCGGATGAGCGATTCATTTTTCTTTGGAGTGATTAAAGTTTAGAGAAGCTGAATTTACACAATAGCGCATACCGGTTTCTGTAGGGCCGTCATTAAACAAGTGACCCAGATGCGATCCGCAACGGGAACACAGAATTTCTGTACGAATCATTCCATGAGAGCGGTCAGTCTGCATTTTTATTTTCCCACCTTCAATTTCCCGGTCAAAACTTGGCCATCCACAGTCAGACTCAAACTTCATATCACTTGTAAAAAGTGTACTTCCGCACCCTGCGCACACATACACTCCTCGCTGCTGATTCAGGTAGTATTTCCCGGTAAAAGGCCTTTCCGTTCCTTTTTCGCGCATGATGTGATATTGCTCTGGGGTTAGTCTGGCTTTCCATTCTTCTTCCGAAAGATTCAGTGTTTGATTTTGTGTTTGTTCCATATTCAAAATGTGTTGATCACACCCCGGCTGCCCGGCACATGCCACGAGTAGTAAAACAAATGAAAACCGGAGACTTATAAATTTTCTCATTGCATCAAAGACAATCAAGTCCGGATAACATACCCGGTTTAGTAACCGAACAATCACCGGTAAAAAAAGTTAGCCTGATCTTTCAAGCATAACCCTATTTGAGGGTGATATACTAATTTATTCACGACTTTTTGTGAACTCTCAGGCAACTAAAACAAAAAGGCCTATCAGTTTCTTTCTATTTTCGCACTGACGGATGAAAGACGATTATTTAAGCGAACTGAACGAACCACAACGAAAGGCAGTTGAATGTACGGAAGGCCCGGTGATGATCATTGCCGGAGCCGGTTCAGGTAAAACAAGGGTTTTAACTTACCGGATAGCTTATCTGCTGACGCATGGTGTTGATGCTTTTCAGATAATGGCATTGACCTTTACCAATAAGGCAGCCCGGGAAATGAAAAGCAGAATTGAAACACTTGCCGGAAGTGAAGCCCGGAATTTATGGATGGGGACCTATCACAGTGTCTTTGCCCGATTACTGAGAATGGATGCTCCAAGGTTAAGCTATCCTTCCAATTTTACTATTTATGATACGGAAGACTCAAAGAGTATCATTAAGTCAATCTTGAAAGAACAGAATCTAAGTGACAAAACTTATAAACCTTCCACAGTATTAGCCCGGATCTCAAGTGCTAAAAACAATCTGCTCTCCTGGCAGGCGTATAATCAGGATTCGGAACTGGTTAACAGCGACATCCAGGCAGGAAGACCCATGATGGGGAAACTATATGAACTTTACTCAAAACGCTGTTTCAGATCAGCGGCAATGGACTTTGATGACCTGCTTTACAACACCTATCTCCTGCTCGATCGGTTTCCTGACCTGTTGCATAAATTCCAGAGCAAATTCCGGTATTTGATGGTAGATGAATTTCAGGACACCAATTACCTGCAGTATATTATCATCCGGAGGCTGGCAGCTCTGCATGAAAATATTTGTGTAGTCGGTGATGATGCTCAGAGTATTTATGCTTTTCGGGGTGCCAATATCCAGAATATACTTTCTTTTGGTAAAGATTATCCGGATCATAAAGTATTTAAGCTGGAACAGAATTACAGATCAACGGCCACTATTGTCAATGCAGCAAACAGTATTATCAGCCAGAATAAAAAACAGTTGCCAAAAAAGATCTGGACAGCAAATGATGAGGGAAATAAAATCAAATTATTACGTGCATTGAGTGATAATGAAGAAGGCAGTATCATTGCTGACATAATCTATAGCGAACAGATGACTCACGATTATACCTATCGTGATTTTGCTGTTCTCTATCGGACCAATGCACAATCAAGAGCACTTGAAGAAGCCCTGCGAAGAAGGAATATTGCATACCGGATTTATGGAGGACTTTCTTTCTATGCACGGAAAGAAATCAAAGATATGCTGGCCTACTTCCGGCTGGCTGTTAATCCTCATGACGAAGAATCACTGAAAAGGATTATCAATTATCCGGTACGTGGAATCGGGCAGACCAGTATTGACCGGCTGATTGCAACTGCTGGAGAATCTGAAGTGAGCCTCTGGGAAGTGATTTGTAATCTTGATCACTATAAGTCGGGGATCAGCGGTGGAATCAAAACAAAGATTTCCGCTTTTGCTGATATGATTCGCAGTTTTAATGTCATGCTTGTCAAACAGCCTGCTTATGAGTTAGCCATGCACATTGCCAATCATTCGGGATTACTTCGTGAATTGTACCATGATAAAACTCCGGAAGGAATCAGCCGGTATGAAAATCTGCAGGAACTGTTAAGTGCGATCCGTGAGTTTACAGAAACAGGAAATACTCCGCTGCCAGGTCCTGATAATGAAACTCCAGCAGATGACTCCAGAACCCTTGATGCCTTTCTGCAGGATATTGCACTGCTGACTGATAATGACAACAAAAAGGAAGAGGAAGATAAGAACAGAGTTTCGCTGATGACTGTTCACATGGCAAAAGGACTTGAATTCAAACAGGTATTTGTTGCCGGCCTGGAAGAGAATCTTTTCCCTTCCCAGTTAAGTCTTGTTGACCGGGATGATCTGGAAGAAGAACGAAGGCTCTTTTATGTTGCAATTACACGAGCTGAAAAAAAACTTTATCTTTCCTATGCATCAACCCGCTACCGCTGGGGTAATTTGATTGGATGCGAACCCAGCCGGTTTCTTAATGAGATCAGACCAGAATATCTTGATCAGCCAGTATCGGCTCAATTTGATTCATTTCAGGAGACCAGCCATAATGTCTGGAATGAAAAAGCTGTAGTCAGAAAAAATAATTTTACAGGTGCTGCCCAGGGAAGATTTAAACCGGTTGGAAAAACAGTAAATCCTGCTCCGGTTAATGACTTTGAATCAGATGATCCCAGAAAAATTGTAACCGGAATGGAAGTGTTACATGCCCGTTTCGGAAAAGGGAAAGTACTAAGCATTGAGGGTGGATATCCTGATATTAAGGCAACCGTCTTCTTTCAGGGACATGGTACTAAAATGTTGCTGCTCAAGTTTGCCAGGCTGAAGATTGTTTAAAGCAAATTGCCATCAGGCAACTGACTTACTAATCCAGGTAAAGTTCTTATTCAGCACAACACCGGCAACCCTTCCGGTAAACTCGGTGTTGAAAAACGGAGTATTAGCTGACCTGGAATGGATTTCATCCCTTGTGAATGTCCATTTTTCATTGGGGTCAAACAAAGTCAGGTTAGCATTTTCCCCTTCCTTAATCTCAGGGACCACCAGTCCTAAAACTTTACGGGGAGCAATCGAAATTTTTTCAACCAGTTTCTCAAGCCCAAGCTTTTTTCCTGCTACTGTATTGACTGCTGCAAATGCAGTTTCCAAACCAATCATTCCATAACGGGCAAGTTCAAATTCTACTTGTTTTGATTCAATGTCTTCAGGAGTATGATCACTTATTATGACATCAATTGTATCATCGGCCAGGCCCTTGATCAGCTCCGCAATATCTGCCTTAGTTCGCAATGGGGGATTGAGTTTAAAATTGGTATTATAACTGCTTAAGCAGCTGTCATCAAAACAAATCTGATAGGCAGTTACTCCGGCAGTAATTTTATCAAAATGCTTTTTAGCTTTTCTGATTAGTTCAACACTTCCTGCGGATGACAATGCCAGAAAATGAATTCGGGAATCGGCATAGTGTGCTAAGCGGATATCACGCTGAACCATTACTTCTTCAGCAATACCGGGTGAACCTTTTATGCCAAAAAGGACACTGTTCTCACTTTCATTCATCAACAGTTTGCCTGATAGGCATTTGTCATCAGCATGGACAATAACCGGTGAGTTACAATTTTGTGCATATTGTAATGCCCTAAGCATTGATCCGGAATCTGCAATTGTATGTTTCCCGTCAGTAAAGGCAACTGCACCGGCAGATTTCATATCAAAATATTCGGTAAGTTCCTTTCCCTGGCAATCAGCTGTAAGTGCTCCGGCAGGAAATACTTCTACCAGATTATTCCGGCTCTTATTTCTGATATATTCAATTCCCTCCTTATTCTGAATGACCGGAACTGTATTTGGTAACAACATCACTCCTGTATATCCGCCAGCAATAGCAGCCTCAATTCCCGACAGGATATCCTCTTTATATTCGAATCCCGGATCACAAAAGTTTGCACCTAGATCAAACCATCCAATACTGACATGCAAACCTTTTCTCCTGACTATTGTCAAATCCTTTCCGCATGATTCCGGCCGGATTGCTAAAGCAATTTTGCGGATGATTCCCTGGCTGATATGAATATCACATTGCTTACCATTCAGAGGGCTTCTGTTGTCAACAAGGTGTACCGATTTAATGAGCAGATTCAATAGTATCCTCTTTACCTGATGCAAAGAAAAGAAAGTTAGGTGACGTAATAAAAATCAATTTTTTATTTGAAGAACCGAAGCAGCAGAATTTCAGCTGCTAAAAATATTAAAGCTGTGATTAAGAACCATTTCCATAGTGCTATTCCATGATTCTGTAATATGACTGATCTGGTATAGCCAGCCGGAGTGGATGGAATAATTGAGATATTCCTGAGTCCGCTTTTTAAAATTTCACTATTAAGTCCATCTTTGCCCAGGTAGCTTAACTCCGATTCTCTTCTGTCGTAATTGAAAGCGAGGGCATCCATCAGCTTGTCTCCGTTTTTAAGCGTATAAATTCCATCTGCATGGATTATTCCTGTAAGATTGAGTTCAGCTATGCCTGCAATAACCTTAACAGGTGGAATCACTTCAACCCCTAGTTCATCATTTGAAAGCGTACAAACCAGGTCTCCGGCCTGCTCAGGCGATTTAAACACATAACCGGACTCATGGCCAATTACGTATTGAACAGGATTGGTAACTGCCGAACTCATTGTCATCCTGTACATGACCGGAGCAAACAAGGCATGATTGACCAAGTTGCCTGCTGCCAACGCAGCCGCCTGACTAAAAATGTATATCTGCCCTTTACCATATTTATACTTTGACAAGAAGCTGTTACCGTTTTGCAGTGAAATAATCGGCTCTTTTGAAGATCTGCTATGAGTAGTTTGCCGGAAATATTTTCTTACTGCCGGAAAATCAATATTCTTATCCTGGTGCTGCTTCAGATCAAAAATTCCATTCATCACATCACTCTCATAGTTGATCCGATCGGCCTGGAATTCACCTTCGACCGGCTGGTCAAACAGGTCAGCAGTTACTTTCCCGAAAAAGTAATTATAGCTTTCCGAATTGATTGTTGTATCAGGGAACAGTATGAGTGTCCCACCTGCATTAATGTATTTTTCCAGTTCGTTTGACAGGCCTGTTGTCAGTTCTGTAAGATCACTGACTACAATAGTCTGAAACTGACTGAAGGAGCCATAATCAGCTTGTGAAGCGGACTGCACATTAAGACTGAAAAGCGGGTCAGCATCGAACACGGAACGGATATAACGGTTTGAACCTTTTCCGGTGAGTGATAATACAGAGATATGGTCCGTCATCTTGATTGTAAAATACCATTTGTCATCAAAAGTTACCGGATAATCTGCAATTGAAATCTCACCTTTTAAAATTCCAGATTCTGATGAAGTAAATGAAAGTTGTGTTTCAGCCGCAGCCTGTGCATCTAGATTAATATTAGTGACAGCCTTCTGAATTCCGTTAATTGTGAGTTTAATCGAAAGCTGCTCAACCGGTTCATCTGAAAAATTACGGATTACTGCTGTTAGCTCAACCGGCTTTCTGGCCAGTAAATAAGGTGAGCTTAGTTTACAGGTATCAATATAAAGATTGGAAGAAGATTCAGCATCTAGTGGGATTAGAAAGATATGAAAATTCGAATCAGGATTCATCTGAGAAATATCAGACTGCCATTTCTGCATATCACTTATCAGGTAGGAATTAACATAAACTGCATTCCCGGATGCAGCCTGTCCCTGGCGTTTTACAACTTCTGAAAGAGTTCGTACTGAAGCCGAAGTCTTTATTTCATCCACCTGCGACAAAGCCTCTTCTCTGTTAACAAGCCTTTGATGCCTTGCTTCAAAATCATTTGTCAGAATCTGAAAACGATCTGAGGGCTTAAATGCGTTCACAATCTCTTTTGCAGCATTTTTGGCTTCATCCGATAAGGCCCCTTTCTTGCCATTAGCCTCCATACTGAATGAATTATCAATATAAACTGAAATAATCTGATCGCCTGATACAGTAACCTGATTCTTTACAGGGATGTAAGGCTGGGCAAAAGCAAAAACCAAAGCGGAAACAGCGAGTAACCTGCATAACAGTACCAACCAATGGCGGAGTTTACTTCTTGAGGTTGTTTCTTCTGTAATTTCTTTCAGGAATCTCACATTAGTAAACATGACCTTTTTAAATCTTCTGAAATTGAAAAGATGAATAATAACCGGAACTGCCAGAAAAGTAAGTGCCCACAGAAAAGCCGGATAGTTAAAAAGCATACAGAATATTCAGCTGGAATGTTATGGATTTAACAGCAATGTTGTCAGTGCTCAAACCTACAAGATTTTTTCTGAACCTTGAGTTAAATCTGAGCTTTCGGTTTTAGAACTCAAGCAGAAACATGCTGACAAGTTATACATTCGCAGCGCTAATAAAATGAAAATTAAGCTTGCCAGATACATTCCTGTTATTTTCCATCCATTGCTAATGCCGTTTTATGCTACAATTTTTATTTATAACATTCATTCATACCTAAGCTATAGCCTTGCCAGTGAAGTTAAAACACTTTCACTGGTTTTTATTTTTACAACGTGTTTTATTGCCCCGGTAATTACTGCACTCTGGCTTGTTCAAAAAGGCTGGATTCATTCACTTGAAATGGCTGAACGTAAAGAGCGCAGTATTCCTTTTCTGTCAACCGTCATTTATTATATAGCCTGCTATTTGCTGATCAGACTGCTTCCGGTACCTTCCATTGTTGCTTCACTCATACTGGGAGGAGCATTTCTGATAGCAGTTGCTTTTATGATAAATCTCAAATGGAAAATCAGTATTCACCTGATAGGGCTGGGAGGCTTATCCGGACTTATCTGGATAACCGGTGAAATCCTGATAGCTGATATCATTGGATATTTTATTTTATCCCTGTTAGCAGCAGGATTAGTTGGCTGGTCACGTCTGTTTAATGAAGCCCATACTCCGTTACAAGTTTATACCGGATATATAACCGGCTTTCTTGGTATGATTTTTATTCTCAGATTACTTTTATAATACTATGCTTTACGTTTCCAAATCAACTCTGCCGGGTGCCGGCAAAGGATTGTTTACTGATAAACCCATTAAGAAGGGAACCCGCATTATTGAATATACCGGTGATATCATTACTTATAAAGAATATGATGAACGGGTTCAAAATGACAGATACGGATATCTGTTTTATATTAATAAAAACAGATGCATTGATGCTTACGACCATAAAGAAGCACTTGCCAGATATGCCAATGATGCAAAGGGAATCGGGCAGTTGAAAGCCGTATCAAATAACTCTAAGTATGTTGTGGTTGGGAATCGCTGCTACATTGTAGCCTACAGAAATATTCCTGCAGGAGGAGAGATTCTAGTTGGTTATGGAGCTGAATACTGGCGGGATCTGAAATACAATAAAGCCTTAGATAAAAAGAAATCCAGATCAAAAAAGAAGTGTAGTAAATAAATTATTGGGTTGCCCTGGGATATTCTGCTAATACTTCGGTATAAACCTGCTCAAGCATTGATATAACTGTTTTCTCACTAAACCTTCTCCGGCACTCTTCACTTATTTCATCCTGATTATATTTCTGGTAATTTATCATCATTGTGTCTATTGCCTCGGTAAGCGAATCCGGAGTAAAATCACTTAGCAAAATGCCATTCTTCTTATTTATGAAATCTTCAGGTCCTCCCGAATTAGTAGTAATGACTGGCCGGCCGGCTGCCAGGCTTTCGATCAAGACTACTCCAAAAGTTTCATAGAAGCTGGTCAAAACAAAGGCATGCGATTCATCCACATATTTCTTCACCTGTTCCCGGTTCAATCCTCCTAAAAATTTTACATGGTTTTCAATCTTTAATTTTTTAACTCTTTCAATTAACGTATCTCTCAACTCACCTTCACCGCCAACCAGCAGAAAGACATTCTTTTGCTGATCTCTAAGTTTTTTGATTGCATTGAAAATCAACAGATGGTTTTTCCTGGGCAACAAAAATGAATTTGTAAAGAGAACAAATTGTTCATCCCGTTGATAATCCTTCTGTAAACGGTTTTCAAAGAACAAATTGTTAACCATATTAGGGACCACCTGAAAGGTTGATTTATCTATTTCAAGAACTCGTGCCAGATCCCTTCTAAAACAGTCACTGACAATCAATGACCTGTCTGCCTGTCTGAATATTTCCCTAGCATATTTAATATCTACAGGATTCGTAATTGTTCCCATCACATAGGAAGTAAGATGTTCCGTTATGACAAAGGGAATGTTATACTTTTTGGCAATATACCATGCAGCAATTCCGGCATAAAAAACCGAATGGGCATGAATGACATCAGGGGATCCGTAAACATGTACATAATCAAGAAATATTTTATCAACTGCCTGAGAAAATTGATTATAATCCTGTTTAAGCTTACCCGGTAATAACATCTGAATGTATGAAATATAAGTGGGTAATCCATTATCATCATAAGACTTAAGCGGTTGTTCTCTTTCCTGGAAAAGATTTCTAAATGGGAGTAGTTCAGGATAAATAATACCTGCCTTATGGCCGGCATGGATTAATCCACGAGCCTGCTCTTCAAAAAAGGTTCCCATAAAAGGTTCCTTCTCAGTCTTATACCATGAAGGGAAAAACAGAATATGCATTATTAACGATTAACCTGATCAATGATATCTTTAATTTTATTTCTACGTCTGCGAACTTGCTGAATCCAATCATACACTTTAAGCTTGGCCGGTCTTATATCGGTTTTCCACAGGTAGCCGGTTTTTAATTTACCTCCAAATCCCTTTTTAAATCTGAAAATTCCTTCCAGAGACGGGTTGTCGTTATGTAGTCTGACACCAACCAGATCGTAGCGTTTCACATTTTGAGCTTTGAAATGCAGCATCATTTCATAATGTAACAATTTCATTGCTCCATACAGCTTGGTTTCATTAATATTAGCCGCATGAGTACAATAAGCAGCATACCGGGAATGTAAAAAAACAGCTCCGCCAATCAGCCGGTCCTGATCATAAACCACTGCTAAAGTTGAGTATTTATCTCCTAAAAAGTCATGCAACCGTAGAAAATATTCTTTGCATTCGACTCCGATTCCTGCTTTATTAAGTGTAGATTCTAAAATTGGATAGAAGGTATCAAAATTTTCCCATCCTGTTCTTACTACTCCTTTATTATTAATTGCATGTTTTATTGCTTTTTTGTACTTGTCATTTATTGATTCAAATATTTCATTGTTATTCAATCTGGACAATTCTGTAATATAAGTTCCAAACTCACAATAAGAAGTATTGTGTGGAAGGGCACCAAGAATTCCGAAGGGATGAGGCTGAACTAACCGGTCACAAATATTTACTCTCCGCATATTCATCAGCATCAAATTAAAGAAGACAAGCTGATCTTTTTGCTGCAATTCTTCCCCATTTGCAACAGGTGCATGAAGAATCTGGCCAAATCTGAATACAAGTCGTTTATAAATTCTAAGCGGAAGATAAGCTGCTAAAGAAGGTTCATAAACAATCAAAATCTTATCTCCAAACCATACTTCAAGAAACCGGCAATATTCGCTTAGAAACTGAAATGGCCAGTTCTCATCGATCTTGCTTAGGGACGGCAGATGCGACTCTTCCGAGTAAGATAAGAATTGCATAATTATCTGATTGTTGTATTTTCCTTCTTCTCAGAAACCAGTAGTTGCAGACAATGTTCCAGGATTCTGTGGGTAGCCATTCCATCCCATTTCTCTGGGATATTGCCCTTTTTAAACTTTTCTTCTGCTATAGCCTTCATCTTCATTTGTATTATTTCCGTATCAAACGGGATCAGTTCATTCGTACCGGTATCTACAGTAACAGGCCGCTCGGTATTTGGACGTAAAGTCAGGCATGGAATCTGAAGAAAAGTTGTTTCTTCCTGGATGCCTCCGCTGTCAGTCAATACAAATTTACAACAAGAGATAAGTTTTTGAAATGCAAAATAATCCTGAGGTTCGGTAATTAACAATCCTTGAATCTGCTTCATTTCTGTTTCCATTCCTAAATGGCGAATATTCTGAATTGTTCTTGGATGAATCGGGAACACTACTTTAAAACGGTCAGTTATTATTCTGATTGCATCAAATAATTTTGTAAGGCCTTCAGTCTGGTCAACTGTTGCCGGCCTATGCATGGTCATTAGAACATACTGTTTGGCTGTAAGACCCAGCCGGTCTATTATATCACTTGAGTTAATTTCCTCATGGTAAGCGACCAATGTATCAATCATAGTATTACCAACAAAGAAAATCCGTTCAGTTAACTTACCTTCGTTTTGCAGATGGGATTTACCACTTGGTTCGGTAACAAAATAGTAATCTGCAACTTCATCGGTCAGGATCCTGTTAAACTCTTCGGGCATTGTACGGTCAAAACTTCTGAGTCCGCTTTCTATATGACCAATTTTAATTCCCATTTTGTTACAGGTTAATGCAGCAGCAAAGGTAGAATTCACATCTCCCGGCACCAGTACCAAATCAGGCTTTTGTTGATTTATCACCTGCTCCAGCCTGAGCATAATTTCAGCCATTTGCGTATTAGGGCTTGCATTAGGAATATTGAGAAAAAAATCGGGAGCTAATCGAAACTGGTCAAAAAACACATTAGCCATCTTATCATCATAATGCTGCCCGGTATGAACAATCTTTATATCAAATGGAGAACCCATTTTCTCATTTTCTGCTTTAAAGCGGGTAATCTTTATAAAATTAGGTCTGGTACCGACAACAATTAGAATTTTCTTCATGCTTAATTTAATCCATCTGTTTTATGGAACAGTAACTTTATTAGTTGGTGTGAGTTGTGTATTATTCTGTTGCTGGTATTTAAAATAGATAGCTAATCCTTCTGCAAAAATAGCAACCGATTCACCAGTAATCTCATAGGGTTTATGTCCTCCACTTGCCGGTATAGATGCTGAGAAGCCTCCGTTGACAGCCTTGCCAGGATCCCGTGACTGATTGGCCGCCAGAAAAGTCAGCAGCTTTATACTATATGAAAAAAAGTTTTCATCTTTATGCTTATCAATATAAGTAAGCAATGTTAACGCCAGGATAGAACTGGCAAAAAGAGAATTATAATTTGATGCCGCTTTAAATTGCTGATTAATGATTCCTGGCAGAGCCTGATTCCGGTTCAAACTATTAACCAAGGGCTGAACTCCTGTAGTAAGAGCCTTTTTTAACATCACATCGTCAATAAGTTGAAGTGTTTCCGAAATTCCGAACAGGATATACATATAATCTGAACTGAAGTGTCCTTTTGGATTGAGTCCAGGGAAATGAAAATATCCATTTGCAGTTTGAAAGGAAAGAATGTAACTTATTGCTTTCTCACCGTGTTCTGAATAAAGTTTATTATTAAAATAAGAACCACTCTGAAATAAGCAGGCAGCCACGATTGATAACTTCAACGGTCTGTTAAAATGATAAAATTCCCATCCTCCATTTGTGCCCTGCATCTTTATCAGCCATTCTAAATGCTTTTTTATTGCCAATTCAACTTCTTCGTTTTTTCCAAACTCAGAGAGATAAATCAATAATGCATTTACAGCTATTCCTCCCGGAAAAATTCCGGCCGGCCTATTATTATAATCAGAACTTCCAACCGGCCAGCTACCATCTGGTTTCTGGATCTTCAGCAGCCAGTCTACAAGATGATTTGCATACTCGCACCGGTCCAAAACGAGACTTTTATCTATTTTGCAAAAGAATCTTAACCAGTGTGCAACAACCCGAACAGAAGGCCCTTTATAGCTATCAAGTAAGATCGAATAGGAAGAAGCAGGTAAACGCTGACGGTCGAACCCTGACTGATACCAGGTCATACACAACTTAATGGCATGAATAGCTTCACTAACATTGATTACTTCCTCCCTTTTTTTATAATTTTTAAAAGAGGATACCAGTCCAAATGCCTGCCTGAAAATCATCAATTTTACTCAGATTACTTTTTCAATCAATTCTTTATAAGAATGAGCTCCTGCAACACTTCCATTCTCCAACTCATAAATACGATTGCAATTTTTTAAAGTTGTAATTCTATGAGCAATTATAAAAATAGTTTTGTTTGACTTACCAAGGTTATCAATAGCCTGGGTTACTTCTGTTTCGGTAATTGTATCCAGTGCACTGGTAGCTTCATCAAAAATTAAGACCTCAGCATTCCGGTAAAGTGAACGTGCAATTCCGATTCGTTGCTTTTGTCCTCCAGAAAGTCTTGATCCACGCTCACCTATCAGGGTGTTAGTTCCGTCAGGTAATGAATTAATAAAATCAGCCAATGAGGCTTGCTGAATGGCTCTGCTGAGTTTTTCCTCATCAACCTGATCCTCACCCAAAGCAATATTCTCCTTTATTGAAGCATCCAATAAGAAGATATCCTGTTTCACATATCCAATTTTATTTCTCCAGGCAACGGTATTGGTAAGTGTAACCGGGACTCCGTCAACCAATAACTGACCTTCTTGCTGAACGTAGAACTGAAGCAGAATATTCATCAGGGTGGTTTTACCGGATCCTGATTTACCTACAAAGCCAATTTTTTCTCCTTTTCTCACAATCAGATTGACTCCTTTCAAAACCGGAGTATCTCCCTCATTAAATTTATAGGTAACATCCCGGAATTCTATATCTTGTTCAAAGTTCAGGGGCTGCTGTTCAATTCTCAGACTGTTTTGCTTGTAAAAATAATGCATGTATTTATCCAGGTTGTTAATAGAGACTTGATTAGTACTCATAAAATTAAGCGCATTAACAATTCTGTTAAGTGAAGGCATCATACGGTAAGAGGCAGCTGCAAAAAGGCTAATGAGAGTGATCAGATCAGTCTGATTATCAGAGACAAATAAAGCATACACAAAAATGATAATCATGCCGAGCAATGCAATGATTTCATTGGTACGGAACGGGATCTGGTTAACAAAACTTTGTTTCAGGCTAAACCACAAATAATTTTTCTGGTAGTCCGAAAAGCGATTAATGTAATAATCCTCCTTCCCGGTAAGTTTAATATCGGTATAGCCCTGAATTGCCTGACCGGCCGAAGCTAACGAAAGAGGGAAGTAGGTATCAATACCTGTCCCGATACTCTTTGATTTATTTCGGATGATCCGTGATGTGAGTGCTGCAGCAGGAATAACAATTAATGAAATAAAGACAAAAAGCTGAATATTGAAAAGAGCAATACCGGCTACAATCAACAGAATTATAAACCCTTCTGTAAAAACAGTAATCATACTCAGTACAATCCATTGAATGTAGCTTACAGCATTTGCAACAATGTCCTTTGTTATAACAGAAGACTTCAGATTTTGAAATTCAGGATAAGGAATTGAAAAATATTTATAAAACTGATCTCTGGAAATTGAAAGTGCCATATCAGTAACTAATCGGGTCTGGAGATAGGCTACCATGATACCCCAGGTACTTTTAGCAATAAAAATGATAAACAGGCTTACTATCAGAAAAATAATAAATTCATTATTATCAGTAAATCCCAATGTATTGTATAAATAGCTAAGTATTTTGTCCTCCTGAATAAGCTCCGGATTAGTTGCTACACTAATAACAGGCAGTATAAAAGCCAGGCCAAACACATCAAAAACAGCCGTACTTAGTAATAATGCTGCCAAATAAACCAGTCTGATTTTATTCTTCCTGTTTACATACTCCTGAATACTTCTTAAGGAGTTTTTAAGGTAATTATTCCTTTTTGGGTTCATGAAGATCAGCTTCTGATCTCTGTAAATTTTTATTTATTGTAATAATAGCTTCCCCCGTATCCGGCAGGAATATTTTTTGCACTCACACCGTTTAGAATAAAACTAAGTTTCTTAATTTGATTTTTCTCGGCCAGATTTAATGCCAGCTCAACTGAATCTTTCTTAGACTTATACGCTTTCAGGACAAACAGATTGATGTCGCTATATTTCATTAATAACAGAGAATCGGACAATAACCCGACAGGTGGTGAATCCAGCAGAATATATTCATACCGTTTTCTGAGTTCAATCAACATTTGTTCAAGAGCCGGCTCATGCAACAGTTCAGAAGCATTAGGAGTACGGGGACCGGACAAAATCAGGTCCAGATTTTCAACTGGAGATTCCTGAATAATCTCATTCAGTGATGATTTCCCGGCCAGGAAGGTGCTGATTCCAATATCATTCTTAAGATTAAATGCATTGGCCTGTTTGGGTTTGTGAAGATCAAGGTCAATCAGGATGACTTTCTTTTTAGTCTTTGCTAGAATGGAGGCTATGTTAACTGAACAAAACGTTTTTCCTTCACCGGGATGGTTGGAGGTTAACAATAGAATTTTACTGGGATTCTGAGTACTGTAAAATGAAAGATTTGTTCTGATCACACGAAAAGCTTCCGTAGTCAGCGACTGTGGACTTTTTTCAACCACTAAATAGTTACCTTTTGCTTCTTTACTCTGTCCAATGACTCCAATGACCGGGAGATTGGTTAATGCTGTAATATCATCTTTGGTTGTAATGTAGTTATAGAAGAGGCCTTTGAGGAAAATGAGCATAAACGATAAAGCCATGGCCACTCCAAAACCCATGATCATTATTTTATTTCTGATTGGCTTAATCAGCCCGGTACTTGAAGAAGGCTCAATGATTGATTTATCAGGTACAATTGAAGCACTGGAGATAACGGTCTGAGCACGGGTTTCAAGCAGAAAAATATATATTTTTTCATTGATGGCAACCTTTCTGTTTATATTCACAATTCCCTTTTGGGTTGAAGGTATCATACTGATCCTGGATTGAAATTTACCTAGCTGAGCATTTAACCCATTAATTTTAACCAGTAATGAGCGTCTGAGATTCAAAATCATCTGGAGCAGTTTTGTCTTTCCGGTTTCAATCTGAACATCAACTTCCTTAACCACCGGACTATTCGGAGTATTACTGAATAACAGGTTATTTCTTTTCTGAATTAACTGGCTAAGTTCCTGAAAAGCCTGACTAAAGGTAGGATCGGCCTGTTCAGAAAGTAAGGAAGGTGAAATGGTAGTCATGTCTCCGCCTGATGTCAGACTTTCATACAGATAATCAACTGAACGCTGCTGAACCTGAAGCTTGCTTAATTCTGTTTCTGCATCAGCCTTTTGCTGAAGGTACATGGCTCCCTGCTCTTCGGTACTAACGGTTCCGGTCTGCCTCTGGTATTGTTCGAGGTTGGTCTCAACACTGTTAAGCACACCAGTTACATCCTCTAACAAATCCTCGATAAACTTAATCGTATTTGTATTGATCTCTCGTTGTACCGAAACAGAATAATCAATATACAAGTGTGAAAGTGTATCAAGAAAAGCCACTGCTCTTTCAGGAATTTCATCTTCAACATTTATTTTAATAACCGAAGCATCGTAATCCTTCTCAAGCCTCAGTGCATTCTGATATTTAGCCAACAACTGCTTTGCATTATTAATGGTAAACTGATAGTTTACTTCACTTAGCTTGCTGTTACCTTCTATTTGTTCTGTTTTCCCATTAATAATAAAGGAGAATTTATCATTTACTACAGGCTCTCCAAACTTATAGGTCTTATTAAATGAATAGCTTTCATTCTCTATCTGAAGGGTGTATCTTTCAGAATTCAGGATGCTGATATTAAATGGAACTCCATAAAAATTATAATCCAGAATTTTAGCATCAACAACGATAAAAGGAACACCTTGATAAATTTCACCCGTACGAAGCCTCCCTTTAATAAAGTATGATACATCCAGCTTGAGCTTATTTACTGTTTCACCCACCAGCTTTGATGACTTCAGAATTTCCATTTCATTGGCTACATCCTGCTCATTCTGCTGGCTGCCAAAGGATTTACTTAAAGCATCCTGGAGCTGGTTTTTCTGGGGTTTGATCAGAATTTTTGCTTGTGCTCCGTATATATAGGTTGATTTTCGAAGATAGATATAGGAAGCTGCCCCGCAGAGAATTACAAAAATCAGGATCCAGTACCAGTTTTTCAATACCTTCACAAAAAGGTTCTTAATGTCCTGCTGGTTAACAATGGCATTAGCCGTATTTGCAGTTTTCATTTACTATTGATAGCAATTAACTTGAAACAAGAAAGAAAGTTGTTTATACAGAAAAAACAGGCAGATGGTTCTTATCTCGTGAGAAATTTTCAATCGACAAAAGTAATGAACCTTTTATGAAACTTTAAGTTATCAGAACCTCTTTTTTAAAACCTAAAACAATCCATGTAACTTCGCACCCTTAAAAGCGTTTCAGCAAATCGCATTCACTCAATTTATCCAGCATGAAAAAAGCAATAATTACCGGAATCACCGGGCAGGATGGTGCCTATCTGGCTGAATTTCTCCTTAAGAAAGGTTATGAAGTTCATGGAATTAAACGAAGGAGTTCACTCTTTAATACTGAACGGATTGACCATCTCTACCATGATTTTCATGAAAAAGATGTACGATTTAAGTTGCATTATGGAGATCTTACCGACTCGACCAACCTGATCCGGATTATTCAGGAGGTACAGCCGGATGAAATCTATAACCTGGGTGCAATGTCGCATGTAAAAGTTAGTTTTGAGATTCCTGAATATACTGCCAATGCGGATGGAATCGGTACCCTTAGGATTTTAGAGGCTGTCAGACTTTTAGGCCTTACCCGGACCTGCCGGATTTACCAGGCCTCAACATCCGAACTCTATGGGTTGGTTCAGGAGGTTCCCCAGCGTGAAACCACACCATTTTACCCGCGCTCACCTTATGCAGTTTCCAAGCTATATGCTTACTGGATTACCGTCAATTACCGGGAAGCATATAATATGTTTGCTGTGAATGGAATCCTGTTTAACCACGAATCTCCGATCCGAGGTGAAACCTTTGTAACCCGTAAAGTAACCCGTGCTGTTGCCCGGATTGCCTTAGGACTACAGAAAAATGTTTACATGGGTAATATTGATGCCAAACGTGACTGGGGGCATGCCCGGGATTATGTTGAAGCGATGTACCTGATGCTTCAGCAAAAGAAAGCAGAAGACTATGTGGTTGCAACAGGAGTTACCACTTCGGTGCGTGATTTTATTTATAAAGCATTTAATGAAGCCGGAATTGAAATTGCCTTTGAAGGCAAAAATGAAAAAGAAAAAGCACGGGTTGTCAAATGCTACGACCGTTTTAAACTGAAACCCGGCACCATTGTGATGCACATTGATAAGACATACTACCGTCCGTCTGAAGTTGATTTATTGATTGGTGATGCCTTGAAAGCCCGGAAAAATCTGAAGTGGAAACCTAAATATACTCTTGACAAAATCATAAAAGAAATGGTTCAGTCTGATATCAAGCTGTTTGAAAAAGAGAAGTACCTTAAAGAAGGAGGGCATCGCATTCTTCATTACCACGAATCCTGATGATAACAACCCATGAATAAACAGGCTAAGATATTTGTTGCCGGTCACCGCGGAATGGTTGGCTCGGCTATTGTCCGGAAGTTGGAAAAAGAAGGTTATACCAACCTGGTTCTTCGCAGCCGGGCTGATCTGGATTTGAGAAACCAGCAAGCTGTACAGGACTTTTTTAAATTTGAAAAACCAGAATATGTTTTTCTGGCTGCTGCTAAAGTAGGAGGCATCGTTGCCAATAATACCTATCGTGCTGAATTCATATATGAAAATCTTTCTATTCAGAATCATATTATCCATGCGGCATATCTGAGCAGAGTCAGGAAGCTGCTGTTCCTGGGTTCATCATGCATCTATCCGAGGCTGGCTCCTCAGCCCATTAGAGAAGAGTATCTGCTTACCGGTGAACTCGAAAAGACAAATGAACCGTATGCTATTGCTAAGATTGCCGGCCTGAAAATGTGTGAAGCTTATCACCATCAATATAATTGCCAGTTCTTTTCGGTAATGCCAACAAACCTGTATGGTCCAAATGATAATTATGATCTGAATAATTCGCATGTGCTTCCGGCATTAATCAGGAAATTTTATGAAGCAAAGAAGAATGGTGATAAGGAAGTAACCATCTGGGGGTCTGGCAAACCGAAACGTGAATTTCTTCATGTAGATGATCTTGCTGATGCCTGTTTGTTTCTTATGCTATCTTATGACCGAGAATGGGCGTTGAATGTCGGCACAGGTGAAGACATTTCTATTGCAGACCTGGCTGGATTAATTAAAAAGATTTCAGGATTTGAGGGTAATCTGGTTTTTGATACTACTAAACCTGACGGGACTCCACGAAAACTTCTGGATGTGTCACGTATTCACAGCCTGGGATGGAAGCATAAAATAAATCTTGAAGATGGGATCAGCATGATTTGGAAGAATGCCAACCGGGAAATCTCAAGATTCTCATCAAAAGTCTAAATCTTTTCAAAATATCCTTTTAGCGTCAGTCCAGTATTAGTCAACGTTAAAAAATTATTAATGATTGATTTTGTTAGTGATAAAACGGGGCTTTTGTCTATATTTTTTCTTAATTTCTCATCTGTTGATGATCCCAGTTCTTTCTTAACATTAGCATTTAAGGAAGAAGAAATCCGGGAAAGGCTAAAGCCGGTTGACAGAAATCTGGCAGATTTAAATCCATGACGACTAACCAAATTCTTTAAAGTCCTTTTAGTATAATAGGTAAGATGCTCAGGGTATTCAATAACATTATAATCGGCTTTAAGATAAAATCGTAACAATGAATTAAAATTGGGTGTTGTACAATAAAAGAGACCGTCTTTCCTGAGCAGTTTACTAATGGCTGAAACTTCATCATGGGGGTTATTGATATGCTCTAAAACTTCAAAAGAAGTAATCACATCAAAGGCAGCATCTTCAAACATTTCAGGAGACAATGCCCCCTCCCTCATATCAATTCCTTTTTCTGAGCAGATGCGGATTGCTGATTTTGAAAATTCAGTTCCATAAACTTCCCACCCTCTTTTTGCTGCTTCAACCAGGAAATAACCCAGTCCGCAACCTGAGTCCAGAATTTTATTTGTCTTTCGGTATCTTTCAAATTCATCAAGCAAACGATGATAGCTCTTGATAGTAACCGGAGACACCGGCCGGTCTGAAGTATAGCTGTAAACAGAATAATATGCTGTCAATTCTTTCCCAGTAGGAATTCTGTCCATAAAAACCAAGCCGCATGAACAACACTTGAGAAGTCCGTGTTTTTCATAGCCTTTCAACGATTTTAGAACCGTGCTCTTGCAAAGTATGCAACTGTTGTGCTTTTCTGTTCCCATTAAAAAAACCGTATGCAAAGAAGGAAAATTTGATTGACATCATCGGGATGATTGATTGGAGTTGAAGTACTGAACAATTTTTCTTGCTTTGTCTCTGCCGGTCAACTCTGCCAGTTCCTCTTCAGTTGCCTGTTTTATTTTTTTTACTGATTTAAAATGCCTGAGCAATACTTCTGTTGTTGCCGGCCCGACTCCATTAATATGGAGTAATTCACTTTTCATAACACCCTTACTTCTCCGGTTGCGGTGGTGCTCAATTCCAAAGCGATGAACTTCGTCCCGTAGTCGCTGGATGATCCGTAATGTCTCACTTCGCTTATCTAAAAATAACGGAATAGGATCTTGCGGATAAAAAATCTCTTCCAGTTTTTTTGCTATTCCGATTATGGCAATTTTACCATGAAGCCCCAGTGACTTCAGGCTGCTAACAGCACTCGACAACTGACCCTTTCCGCCATCAATTACAATGAGTTGCGGCAGTGGCTTTTTTTCTTCGATCAGCCGTTTATACCTTCTAAAAATAACCTCTTCCATCGAAGCAAAATCATTTGGTCCTTCTACCGTCCTGATATTAAAATGACGGTATTCACTTTTTGCAGGCTTACCGTCTATAAAAACACTCATTGCTGCAACCGGGTAATCACCCTGGAAATTAGAATTGTCAAAACATTCAATCCGGTGCGGGAGCTCACTTAGCCTTAAATCTTTTTGCATTTGCAGCAAAAGCCGTTTTGTTCTTTGTGAAGGATCCAGTTTCTCCATCCGGTCAAGTTTCTCCTTTCGGTAATGAAAAGCATTCTTCAACGAAAGATCAAGCAAATGCTTTTTATCTCCAATTTTAGGGATTATAAATTGAAAATATTCGGTCTGTATATCCGGTGCAACCGGAACAATTATTTCTGCTGCTGTACTTTTATACCGCTGCCGCATTTCGGTAAGTGCCTGGATTAACAAGTCTTCTGATTTTTCATTGAGCTTTTTTCTGATTTCAAAAGAATGGGATTGAATGATTGCCCCATTAACCACTTTCAGGTAATTCAAATAAGCAATGTCAGGAGCATCATTAAGAATGGATAACACATCAACATCCCTGATTGAAGGGTGAACTACCAGCGATTTACTCTGAAATCTTTCAAGCGATTGAATTTTATCTTTATATTGTTGTGCCTGTTCATATTCAAATCGTGCTGCATGATACTGCATATTCTGCTTCAGGTACTCCATAACGGGTGCTATATTTCCCTTCAAAATACTTCGAATCTGCTCAATGGATTCATTATAATTTTCAACAGATTGATAACCGACACAGGGAGCCTTACAATTACCCACATCATATTCAATACAGGTTCTGAATTTCTTAGCTTTTATATTTTCTTCAGACAAGACCAGGCCGCAATTCCTTAACTGGAAAAGGTCATAAATCAGATCCAGCAGGGTATTAATCATTGTTACTGAAGCATAAGGCCCGAAATATTCAGAGCCATCATGAATCAGCTTACGGGTATAATATACTCTTGGAAACCGTTCCTTCTTAATGACAATCCAGGGATAGGTTTTGTCATCCCTGAGACTGATGTTATAACGGGGCTGGTGCTTTTTAATCAGTGTGTTCTCGAGCAGCAGCGCATCAAACTCAGAGTTTACAACAATAAAACGGATATCAGCAATTTGCCTGACCATAACTCTCAGCCTGTTATTCTCATGTACCTTGTTGAAATAACTGCTGACTCGCTTTTTCAGGTTCTTGGCTTTGCCAACATACAACAGCCTTTCCTCCTTATCGAAGAACTGGTAAACACCCGGCTCCTCAGGAAGTGACGATAGAATAGCAGAGAGTTTGTTATCTGGCAGGGAAGTAAGTTGGCTCTCTTCCATCTTAATTCTTATTCATCTTTTTGAGCAGACTGTATTTTCTGAATACAGCTCCAGCTGATACCGAACAAATTTTAAATCCGCTGACTCCTTCTAGAAAGCCGGCTTTAATAACATATTCCTTTATAAAACGAAAGGCTGTCTTTGCAAAAACAACGGGCCAGCTATATTGTTTACCCAATTGATGCATGTGCCTGGCCGAAATGGCAGCAAATTTGTGTTGCTGGGTTACGTACTGTTCGGGTGTGTCAAAACTGTAGTGCAGTAAATCGCCTTTCAGCCGATGAATTATCGAACCGGCTTCCATTTCAATTTTGTCATGCGGATTAATTCCTCCCCACCTGGCTTTGCTGCGTTTAAAGAGCCTGAGTTTTCTGTCTGGGTACCAGCCACAATGCCGAATCCACTTCCCGCAATAACTAGTAAGCCTGTTCATAAGATAGCCGTCTGCTAACAGATGGGTTTTAACTGCCAAAATTGAATTCTGTAACTGTGAACTTAATACTTCATCTGCATCAAGTGACAATGCCCATTCATAACTAAGACAATCCAATGCAAAGTTTTTCTGTTCAATATAGTTTTCAAAGGGATGTTTGATGACTTTGGCTCCCAGTGATTCAGCAATTTCGGCAGTACCATCTGTCGAAAAAGAATCAACCACCACTATTTCATCACAAACTTTGAGCAGACTTTCAATGCAGTTTGCAATTTTCTTTTCTTCATTAAAGGCAATGATTACTGCTGAAATTTCTGCCATCAGGCAAAATTAGCACCAAAGCTGCAAGCATTAGAAATTACAGGAACGAAGGTAATGAAATCTATCCGGGATCAGTCTTGTTTCCAGCCGTTGAATTCTTAAAAATTTCAGCTCGTTTCTGACGAAAAAACTCCAGATCCTTCTTTAACTCATTCAGGATTGTAGTATCAGCATTCCGTGATAGTGCTATATAAAACTTTTCCTCTTTCTCTTTAATGAGTTGCTCAATTTTTTCCAAATCAGGATTGTCCATGGATTAGCAGAAAAACATCTAGATTAATGGTGCTAATTTAAAGTAAGTTAATACAGTTAAATAAACGAATCAGATTTTTTATTGACAATGATTGAAAAATCAACTCAGAAAAAAGGCCCTGAACTTCCAGCCATGGCTTTTAATCTGTAAATCAATATTTAGCGAATAAGTGTCATTTCCTCAATCAGATTATGAGCTTTCCCGATTTTTTCAATTACCCAAAGCACATAGCGGATGTCGGTACTTATGGTACGTTTATAAGTTGAGTCAAAAGCAATGTCTCCGCTCATGGCTTCCCAGTTCCCGTCAAAAGCTATCCCGATCAGGTTCCCTTCTCCGTCCATAACCCCACTTCCTGAATTTCCACCGGTAATATCATTGTCAGAGATAAAACATACTCTCAGGGTACCATTCTCAGCATACTGACCAAAGTCCCGTTTTTCAAACAGGTTAACATATTCATCTTTAATCTCAAATTCAGGATTACTGTTGTCCATCTTTTCCATTACCCCTTCAATAGTTGTAAACCAATTATACTTTATCGCATCAGCTGGATCATAGGCTTTAACTTTACCATAGGTAAGCCGCATGGTACTGTTTGCATCCGGATAATACTTTTTGCCAGGATTCATCTCCCGCGTTCCCTTAATATATTTCAGGTTCAAGCTGTTCAGATCACTTTCAATTACTGCCATTTTACCTCTGATATTCTGATTATAGAAGTCAAAAAATGATGTGATGGCTTTAAATGCCGGATCTGAAGTGATTTTTTTTGCCGATGGTTTAGCCAGGAAAGCATTCACTTTTTCAAGCGAAGTAAAAATCGATTTTCTGAAGACATCATCTGCATACTTTTCAAAGTTCCCTTTATATTTTGATTCGACCATTCTGAACAGATCACATTGTTGTTCCTTTGGAATATCCAGAGAGTAAGTACTTAACATTTTCGAGTACAGCTTCCGGTCAATTGGCTCATTATAATCCTTAAAATATTCTTCTGCATCTTTCTTCAATTCTGCGGTTATTTTATTTATCTCATCTTTCGATGTTAATTTATCAGCTAATGCTGTTGCCAATGATTTAAAATTATAAGAAAACAGCAGGATTTCAGGCCCCTGTATGATTGCCTCACCAAAATATGCCCGGTTGTAAGCGTATGGAGTTAAATCTGAATAAGCTTTCTTAAGTAAAGCCGTTACATTTCCATAAACTGCTTTCTTTGACGGATCGCTATTAGCCCATTCATCAAATTTCCCTTCTTGTGCCTGCTTTTGTTCAACAACATGCATCCGCTTAAGCTGCTTCATCTGACCAATATAATACTTCCAGTAATTACTAGTCCGGTTGTGTTTTGACTGATACTGAATCCGAACCTTGTCACTTTTTTCCATTTCAGCTCGCATAATATCCAGCTTCTGCCCTCTTATTTTTACTCTTGCCGGACTTGTTACATTGACTGCTAATTCAACTCCTGCTGAAGTAAGGTAACGCTCTGTTCTTCCTGGGAATCCGATAATCATTGAGAAGTCACCTTCCTTAAATCCCTTAATTGAAATGGGAAGATAATGCTTTGGCGTTAATGGAACATTGTCTTCAGAGTAAGAAGCAGGGTTTCCGTCTTTATCACAATAAACACGAAAGATTGAAAAATCACCGGTATGGCGCGGCCACATCCAGTTGTCCGTATCGCCTCCATATTTCCCAATATATGAGGGAGGCGCACCAACCAGCCTTACATCTTTAAAAGTCTGGTAAACAAAAAGATAGAACTCATCCCCATTAAACATACTTTTCACTTCAGCTGTATATTTATCATTTTCTGATGCGTCTTTTGATATTTTATTTCCGATTTTACTGATTGCAGCTGACCTGGCAGCTTCACTCAATGTATCGCTCAATTCTGATTTTACCTGATCCGTTACATCCTCCATTCTAACAAGAAAGCGAACATACAAACCGGGATTTGGAAGCTCATCTTTCCTTGACTTGGCCCAGAACCCATCAGTCAGGTAGTCATGTTCTACTGAACTGTGGCTCTGAATAGCATCCAGTCCACAATGATGATTGGTAAGTAATAAGCCATCTTTAGAGATAATCTCACCGGAACAGAATCCGCCAAAAGATACAATTGCATCCTTAACGGAAGAATGGTTAATGCTATAAATCTGATCTGCAGAGAGTTTCAGTCCCATGGCTTGCATTTCTCCTTCATTAATTTTCTTGAGCAAACTCAACAGCCACATTCCTTCATCAGCCCGAAGCTGAACGGGAAGCAGAAAGCCAATAACCAGAATAGTTGACAGAATTTTTTTCATAGTTTTTTCTTTTATAGGCTTGCGAATATCTAAAAAATTTATTTCCTGCTATTCCGAATCTCTGAAGAACTACAATTCATTATTCAGAGAATCTATGAGTTGATCCATATTGATCCATTTCATGCAATGAAAATGCTTTTTAGGACAGGATTTAAATCCGATTTTGGAACACGGGCGGCAGTCCAGATCTTTTACCTCATAAATTTCTGCTTGCTGGGTAGAACTCCTGAAGTACGGAGTCATTCCAAATCCGGGAACTGTATTCCCCCACAAGGTTATCAGTTGTTTACTGAATGCAGCAGCAATATGCATCATTCCGGTATCCGGTGTTACAACTTTATCTGCATATTTTACAATCCAGGCTGACTCATGAAGGGTTAGTTTACCACAGAAATTAAGAACCCTGGTTCTCGGACTTTTGCTCAGACTGAGTACCCGTTCCGCTTTGGAGATATCTGCATTTCCTCCGATAAGGACAACCGGTTTGACAGATTCATTACAAATCCGAGCCAGCATTTCATCTGTCGGCTCTTTTGTAAAATGATTGGCTCCAACAACAACTGCTATGTACCCGGCTACCGCTAAAGCTGATAAATAACCTGACTCAACAGGATTTCTTTGCTCCAGTTCAGGTGGAAGAAAAAATTCCAGTCCCTCGCCATCATTTTTTACACCTAATGATTCCACTGCTTTAAAATAGCGGTCAACAACATGAGGTACAGAAAGGCTAGCTTTTAAGTTTACCATTTTCCATTTATCAAAATTTTTTTTTGGAAAAGAAAAGGAACGGGTTCTGACAATTGATTTGACTTGAAGTGACCGGAGATTATGGTGCAGATCTATTATATAATCATATTTTTCACTTTTAAGCTGAGCTGAGATTTTACTCAATGAATCTCTTAACAGGATTCTTTTATCAATACCTGGATTGAATTCAATGACCGGAGCAAAGCACTGCTTTGTCAGAAAGTGGACTTCGGCATGTCTTATCTGCTTTTTCAGACATCGGATAACCGGTGACGTCAGAACAATATCACCAATCGAAGAAAAACGAATGATCAAAAACTTTGGCATGTTACTTTAACCTTTCGGCTAATCTGCTGATTTCTTCTCCTGGATCAGATTTTTTGTAGAGCACATTAAATACAGCCTGGCAAACAGGCATCTCAGTGTTAATATGTTCATTGATTCGCTGAATACATGCAACTGCATAATAACCCTCGGCAATCATATTCATTTCAAGCTGAGCCGATGCAATTGAATATCCTTTGCCAATCATACTCCCGAAAGTACGATTCCGGCTAAACTGAGAATAACAGGTAACCAGTAAATCGCCCAGATAAGCTGAATCACTTATATCCCGGGATATGGGATGAACGGCATCAATAAACCGCTTGATTTCTTGCAAAGCATTTGAAACCAAAACTGCCTGAAAATTATCGCCATAACCCAGGCCGTGACAAATTCCGCTGGCAATAGCAATAACGTTTTTCAGAACTGCAGCATACTCTGTTCCATAGATGTCGTCTGAAATAGTCGTTCGGATATACCGGCATTGCAGCATTGCTGCAAATTTTCTGGCATTCTCAATTTCTGAGCAGGCAATTGTAAGATAGGAAAGTTTTTCCATTGCTACTTCTTCGGCATGACAAGGTCCGGTTATCACACCAATATTGCCTGATTGAACATCCAGGTATTTGTTCAGGTATTCACCAACAATCATCAGCTTGTCAGGAACAATTCCTTTGATTGCTGAAAAAACTATCTTCGTTTTAAAATCCGTTTTATCGGTTGTTACCAATACATCCTGTAAAAACGCACTGGGAACAGCCAGAATTATTGTTGCAGCATCTCTAATCGCATCGCTAAACTGATTGGTAACCTTCACTTTTGAAACATCAATATGAACCTGGCTTAAGTAATCCGGATTATGATGGTCTGAACAGATCTTTTCAGCAACCCTAGCTCTTCTGACCCACCAGGTAATTGAATGTTGATTATCACTCAGAATCTTCACCAGGGCTGTTGCCCAGCTTCCTCCCCCAATAACCGCCACACTCATATATTTCGTATTTGTTTATTTAATACAATTCTGATTGTTGTTCCCTTATTCAGTTCAGATGCTTTTACAAAAATCTGTCCTTTATGATATTCTTCAATGATTCTTTTCGATAACGACAAGCCCAAACCCCAGCCCCGTTCTTTAGAAGTAAATCCGGGTTTAAAGATAGTTTTGAATTTGGATTTGGGAATTCCGCATCCGCTATCAGTGATATCAATATAAACAAACTGTTGCTGGTCGGTTATCAGAACATCTATTTTGCCTTGACCCTGCATGGCATCAATGGCATTTTTAAAAATATTTTCTAATACCCATTCAAATAAGTGAATATTCAGAGGAGCCATCACAAGGTGACTGTGATTAGGAACACTTTGCAGACTGAACTGAATGAGTGATGATGCCCGTGAACGGATATAGTTCATGGAATGTTCGGTAACGACTTTTACATCTTCACGGTTGAGTACAGGAGCAGAGCCAATTTTTGAGAATCTTTCTGTGATGGTTTCCAATCGTGAGATGTCCTTTTCAATTTCGGTAATATGTTCAGCACTTTTGTTTTTCATTTTCAGCAACTCAACCCAGGCCAGTAAGGATGATAGTGGAGTTCCCAGTTGATGAGCCGTTTCTTTCGCCATTCCAACCCATACCTGGTTCTGCTCAGCTTTCCGGGATGAGCTGAAGGCAAGGTAGGATACAATCAGAAACAGGGAAATTACAGCCAGTTGAAAAAACGGATAGTACCTGAGCTGGTTCAGCAATATTGAATCCTTATAAAAAATCAGGTCATAGTTTACAGGATCATACCTGACCACAATTGAGTCATGCTGTGAGCGCATTTCATTTATCAGATTCTTTACCCACTTTGGATCCGACAAGTGAATTGAATCAACATTGATTGAGGTTTTAACCTGGTAGTTACTGTCTGTGAGTAATACGGGAATGGTATTATTGCTTTGAAGTACATCCAGGGCAAAAGTGAGGTCACCGGCCTGAAGTGAAACATCACTCAGATGGCTGATGGCTTTTGCCCAAAGCTCTACTTTGATGTGTTCTTGCTCAGCTAGTTTGCTCACCAGATTATTAGTGTACCAAAGCGAAGTCAGGCCGATCAGCAGGGCTGCTGCAAGTAAGAATAACTTCCAACGTTGTTTACGTGAATAGATGTTCACTCCTGCACTTATTTTTAAACTGATTTACTCAATGGCCTGAAAAAATAATCTGGTAGAAGTGGGTTATGGGCCTGTTATTTAAAATTACCTGACTGCAAAGAAAAACAATTCATTGGAATTCATCAGGAATTTTAATTTTTTACCCTCCAATAACAAAACCGATTGATTTTTCTCAAAGTACAGCTGATTTTGGTACTGGGATATTATCTATCAGCCTTACATTGGATGCTTTTACAGCTGTAAATATCCGGATGTTTTCGGCATTTGTATATTCTTGTATTAATTGAAGTAAGGGTTTCCTTCCTGTTTGAATTAAAAAGATCTGAAAATACTCTACTTTAAACAACTTGTTTTCTTCTATTCTTTTTACAGCTTCATCATAAATATCTTCTACTTTTTCCTGATTCAGGAATCGGCTTGCAGCCAACCGGAGCGTATTATAAATAACCGGTGCCTGCTTCCGTTCTACTTCAGAGAGGTGCACATTCCTGGAACTCATTGCCAGGCCATCAGGTTCACGAACAGTCTGACATGGAACAATTCTAACTTTAAGATTTAATCGAGAGACCAGCTCCTGAATAACCAGCAGTTGTTGATAATCCTTTTCCCCAAAATAGGCCTTGTATGGATTAACCATCCGAAACAGCTTCTCAACAACAGTTGCAACTCCTCTGAAATGCCCCGGCCGGAATTTGCCTTCCATTACATTTTCCAGAATTCCAAAATCCAGGTTTATCAGGTTATGTTCCGGATACATTTCTTCAACTGATGGAATAAAAACAACATCACAAAATAAAGATTCAAGCAGCCGGAGATCTTGTTGTTCTGTTCGCGGATAATTTTTCAAATCATCCGGATTATTAAACTGAGTCGGATTCACAAACAAAGAACAAACACTCAGATGGTTCTCAGAAACACATCGTCTGACTAAATCAGCATGCCCTTTATGCAATGCCCCCATTGTAGGGACAAAACCAATCTTCCTGTCGGCAGATTCAGCTGCTTTCATCAAGTCATGTAAGTCCTTTACTGTCCGGGCAATTTTCATAATTCTGTATTGTTCCCTGTTGAGAATCATGTTCAGCTTTTCAGTCTTACTTTCATGACTCTTACCCATTTTAATACCCTATTAATAGCAGTGAATGAAAATGGAATAAAGGATAAAATATAATACAGACTGAATTTGAATGGCAATTGAACGGAATGATCCTCTTTAATCTGATCATAAAATTGCCTGTAATACGGCCGACAACCTGAATAGAAAATCCTGTTAAGAGAACTTGAACGCTTAACTCTTTTCATCAGCCGAATAATTTCCTGATTATCGTATTTGTAGTACTTAATAAAGAATAAATACATCTCATAATCTTTGTTCCAGAAGTTGATTGCATTTTCAATGTTTTTAGACTGGGTTGCTGACTCTTCAAGAACCTGCCTGACAGCTGTTACTTCCGGTAAAAATTTGAATTTTGTTTTTGCAACCAGATGAAACCACATAAAATAATCTCCTGCAGCAAACTCATTTTTAAATTGTGCTGCATATTCTGCCAGTTCTCTTCTGAAAACAGCAGTACAGGTAAAAACAGGATATTCACAGGCAAATAAAGCATCCAGCAGATTCGCTCTTTTGCCAGGGTGGTATTTCTTCATATCACTTTCCCAAAGTACACCTGTCTTCAAATCATATTTTTTAGCATCTGTATGAATCAGCCCGTAATCGGGATGTTGTTCCAGAAAGGCAACCTGTTTTTGCAGCTTGTACGGGTCAATCCAGTAATCATCTCCCTCGCAAAGTGCAATGTACTTTCCTGTTGCTCTGGGAAAATTAAACCGTTGGTTCATCCCAGTTCTGAATTTTGATTTCTGATTTTCTGTCTGATATAAGGTTTTGAAGATGGCCGGATATTTTTGCTCATATTCTCTGATGACCTGAGCTGTTCCGTCTGTTGAAGCGTCATCATGAATCACAATTTCGTAAGGAAAATCTGTTTTCTGCATCAGAAATCCATCCAGTGCCTTTTTTATATGATTTTCGTGGTTATAGGTAAGACAGCAAATGCTAACCATTACCGGGCGGTTCTGAGTGGTCTTTTCAGATCCAGTCATCTGTTCTGAATTTCCCTGAACTTCAGTTGCCATTTGTCCCGTAGCCTTTTTTCTTTTTCATCAATCAGAAGATATTCCGGTTTATCATACCTCTCCTCTCTTTTCAGTTTATTTTCTACCTCGCTAAACTCCTTTTTATTCAGAAGCGGGAAATCAATTTGATAACCCAATGCTGTCATTCCATTGCAGCAAACATATTCAATGAGTCTGACCTGCTCTTCAGACAGTTTACCTTTATACTTATTAAAGTTATCTGTTATTAACTGTTGGTTCAGATTCTTCCAGCTTTCAGTCTGTTCTGCATTTTGAACTGCTAACTTTCTTCTGTAAAACCCGACCATCTGCATTTCAGCTTCAACTCCCAGAAAGTTACAGATTTTATAAAGTGCTGTATTCAGCTGAGAGACCAATTCCTCATATTTAACCGGCAGAATCACGCTTCTATATTGTTTATAAAGTTCCAACGTTCCTTTCTGATCTTCATTCCAGGTATAAGCTGCTCTAACGATATCTCCCCGGTGAACCGGAGACCTGCTCCATGAGAGTGCCATGTCTCTCGGATCGCGAATTAACCAAATAAAGCGGGGTTGATCAAAATTTTCAACCAGATAATTGAAAAACCTGTAAGTACCCAGTTCCTTAATAATAACTCTTTGCTTGTTCTGAAGCTCAGCTTCCTTTCTATACACATATTTAATAACCTGAGCCAGATTGTCCGGATGAATTCCAGTCAGTTCCTCTTTTGTAAAAGTAGCCTGCCAGATTCCAATCTTTGAATTAAAAAATTCAAGAAAATCTATAATGAACTCTTCAGTGTTTTTTGTTTCCTTTAATTCTCTGTAGCTTTTCATGTTATGCGAAAAAGCTCTTATCAGATGGGCTGGCATTGGTCCACAATACTGTGAATGGCTGTCAAGCAACTTAATCAACAGATTGCTCCCTGATCTTTCTGAGCTGATTAAAAAATCAATTTGCATTACCGGCAGTATTTTTCAAAATTAGTATTCCGTACATCCTTTTCAATCTCACTGATAATGCGGGGATTTAACTTGCCTTTCCAGTCATCATCCGATTTTTTAATTTTAAACACACTATAAGCATTCTGGTTTTGTATTTTCCTGCTATCGGAAATAAATTGTTGTGTTGAAAGTGAAAAATCTAATCCGCAGAAATGAAACAAAGAACGGATTGTCTCACCCGTTGCGCTCAACAAATCACTATAATGAACTAACCGGAACTGAGCCGGATACGTTCGCTCAAGAGCTTCAAACAAGAGCGTAACCTCTTTCCACTTTTCAAAACCGCTGAACTCCTCACGCTTATCCTGATTCTTTCTGGAGGCTGCCCGCCACTCTTCCATCTCATCCCAGTTTTTGTCTTTCCTGAATTCTTTCGGAGCATTCAGCCACGAGCAGATTACAGCAAGTGGATTTCGTACCAACCCAATAACTTTTATAGCCTGGTCTTGCTGCAGCAGATTATCCAGAATATAATGATACCGAACCTCTTTGTAAACAATTGCAGCAACTTCTGCATCTTTCTTAAAAACCGGCATGATTCCGACTTTTCGGGCTTGTAACTGAGTTATGAATTCATCTTCAGACCGGCTGATTTCCTCAAAGAATTTTTCAATCTCAAATAGGTTCGAATTTTCATTTAACCGGCCTTTAAATTGATAAGAAAATAACGGCTGATAACGGTAAACTACCCGGGGGTTTGAATTAAAAAGTTCTCCCAGCCATGTGGATCCGGAACGAGGTACACTGTGAATAGCAATTCTTATCATTCAGATCAGATCATATTCGTTTAGCATGGTTTTAACTTTTTCCTTTTTATTAAACATCAAAACGTCAATGATGGAAAGACCTGTAACAAAATTATTATCAAACTGTTTGTAGCTGATATCATTCGTTTTCAGAAAACTCAGCTCAATCCCGTGTCTTGCAAAGTCTGCTCTGCTATAAAGTTGCACTCCGCCAATCGAATTGAGGTACGTATAGGCATTTAATTGGGTGCAAATGGCTATCAGCCTCTGAGTTTTTTCCATTCCTGAAGATTCTGAGAAATTTTCTGATGAAACAAAAAAATCCGTCTTTATTTCCAAATAATCAGACCAACACTCGATACTTTCAATAGCCAAGGTTGATATGGTTTTATAGTTCTTATTTAAAACCGTACTTATGATTTCGAACACTTCAATAAAAAAAGGAGCCTTTTTATAAGCCAATTCAATTGATTTTAAAATCTTTGAGATAACCTTCCGGTCAGCTATAACTTCTGTTTCATAGATCAGCCTGTTCTGACTACTGTCTTTAACCGGGATCGTCACGTACTGTGCTTTCTGATTGATAAGAATTCTGTTTCTGTTAATCCATCCCCGTTTGATATAATTCACATCATCATAGAACACAAACCCATCCACAGCATTGATCAGCTGAAAATAACCGATATACGGAAAGAAATAAGGTTGCATAACGGCAACTTTCATCTTACTTTCTCAGTTCACTCAGGATGATTTTACAAATCATTTCCATCTCATTTTCTTTGATGTAAAATGACATAGGTAGGCACATAATTCGTTTTGAGATATCTTCGGATACCGGTGCCGGCATGTAGTTAACAATCTTTGAGTAAGTATTCACTGAGGGATGAAAATATCGTCTTGGAAAGACTTGATTGTCATTAAGTACTTTCTTAACCCGTAACAGTAGTTTTTCCGATGGGAGAATAACCGGGAAATAAGAATAGTTGGTCTGACCGTCATTAATCTTCTGAAAAGTAATATCCTCATTGGCAGAAAGAAGTTCTTTGTATTTAAGATATTTTCTTTTCCGGTCAACTAGTGCCTGATCAAAATATTTCAGATTAGCCAGGCCTAATGCAGCATGCAACTCTGTTGTCTTACCGTTTAACCCGTCTTCCACAATTTCCTTATTATCGTTAAGACCAAAAAACCTGATTCTTTTTATTCTGGAATCAGTCTCTTCTGAAAGAGTAAAACATGCTCCGCCTTCACCGCAGTTAACAATTTTTGTAGCGTGCAGGCTGATTACTGAAATATCACCATGCTCCAGTACGGTCTTGCCTTCAAAAAGAGTTCCCATAGCATGTGCAGCATCATAGATTACTTTCAGATCATGTTTTTTGGCAATGGCGTCAATCTTATTGACATTACAAGCTGAACCAAAAACATGAACCGGCATGATTGCAACGGTTTTATCTGTTATTAATGATTCGATTTTATTTTCATCAATATTCAGGGTAGAAGCATCAATATCGCAAAATACCGGAGTACAACCTTCCCAATTTATCGCACTGGCTGTAGCTACCCAGGTAAAGGGAGTTGTAATAATTTCGCCTTTTAAGTTAAGTGCTTTAATGGCTACCTGTAAAGCTACTGTCCCGTTTACCAGAACCGAGCAATAAGGCAAATTAAGCTTATTCATTAATTCAGATTCGAATTGCCGGAGTAGCGGGCCATTATGGGTTAGAACTCCCGATTCCCATACAGTTTTTAAATAGTGGGTTACTTCTTCTAAAGGAGCTAATAAAGGCCTGGTTACATTAATTGGTTTGTCCATTTAAGATTTTTTTTTCAGTCGGGCGAAAAGATAGTTAACAGTAATCTGGCGTAACTCAATGTATGCAGCTGGCTTAAAAATCTCACAGAGAAAGAAACTAACAAGAATTCCTGTTACAGCTTGAACTATAAGTTTACCAAGATTCGATTCGGGCAGCAGAAGGCCTGTAAGCATAACAAGCATTCCTGTTGCCAGGGCGATAAACAATCCCGGTAAAATATCACGGATTTGCTCACCGATGGAGTAATGAATAAGTTTACCTGACCAATAGGAGTTCAGATAATATGCAATTATCGTATTAAACCACATTGCCAGTATCATAATTTTAATACTGAACAAGGCTCCGGTAACAATTACAGGTATGGCAATTATTTTTTTAATGATTTCCAGTCTCAAAAAAAGATCCGAGCGACCCTGTACCTGAAGCATATTCAGGTTGAGGGCATGTAAAGGATACATCATACTCACAAATGTAAGTAATTGAAGATAAATAATCGCAGGTTGCCACTTCTGGCCAATCAATACAAGTACCAGTGGTTCTGCAACCGCTGCCAGTAAAGCCATTAGTACCATACTGACTAGCATCACACTTTGAATCATTTTTTTGTAACCAAATTTAAGTTTAACCGGATTATCCTGAATTTCTGACAGGACCGGATAAGTTACCCGTGATATGATTCCATTAAGGTTTTTTGACGGGAGATCATTAAATGTCTGCGCCCGTGTGTAAAATCCAAGCTCACTGGCTGAAAAGAACTTACCGATAACTAAATAATAAATATTCCGGTACAACGAATCAATCAAACCACTGATTAACAATTTATAACCAAAAGAAAATAATTCTTTGAATGACTTCCTACTGAATTTCCATAACGGAGCCCATTTATTCCAGAGCCAAAGTAACAGTGAATTCATCACCTCTTTACTTATAATCTGCGCAACCAGGCTCCACACACCATATCCCATACCGGCCATTACAATTGATAGTGTTCCTGACAAGATTGCTGCACTGACTGAAATTTTAGTCTGCAGTTTAAAATCTATTCGCTTGGTCAGAATAACTGACTGGATAATGGTGAGTGATCTTACAACCAGCACAAGACCGAGTACCCGAATCAAAGCCTGCAGTTGTGGCTCATTAAAAAAAGAACTGATAAAGGGTGCTGACAAAAAAAGTATCAGAAAGAACAGAATACCAGAACCTACATTAAAATAAAAAACAGTTGAATAATCTGTTTCCGTGCAATTCCTCCTTCGAATCAGTGCCTGTGAGAAACCGCTTCTGATAAAGGTATCAGAAACAGCAATAAACACAGCAATCATTCCGATTAAACCGAATTCTGCCGGAGTCAGCAGTCTTGCCAGCACGATTCCAATAACAAAGGT